>CAMLRJ010000595.1 GCA_946482345.1 uncultured Cellvibrio sp. | reverse complement strand
ACGAAGAATATAGTCATTCAAAGCTGAGCGACTGTTTTCAAAATTATTATAATCCGGTGCAATATTTTGTTGCTCCAGCGAATGCAATTCATCCAGAATAATTTTCGATTGTTCATTTAATTCATAATACTGATTAATCCAATTTTGCGCTTTAACCAACACATCCTTATAAATTTTATCTTCGCCGCGCAACATAGCAGCTTGTGCTTGCTCCAACATTTGACGCAAATTCTGTTGCAAATAAACTTGTTCTGCCGGCGGCAAAATAGCATTGATTGCACGGCCGTGGTCCCTTACACGAACATAGGATTGCAACTTGCGTAATACTCCGTGAAAAAAATCCTGCATTTTTTGTTTAATGGTTTTATCGACTTCAGGAGCATCCGCATTTTCCTGCACCACTTCTTCGCCCAGAGGTTGCACAAAGGGTATTGCTTCTATTTGATTGGCTAATGCAGCCAGGCGCATATAGATGCCTTCGCGATCAACACGACCCGCTAATTTCATCACCGTTATTTCTTCAGCCAACATCTTTCGTATTTGTTGCAAACCTGTTTGATCCAGAGAACGTAAAATTTCATCGGCAGATTGTGCAAGTGCCAATGCGTTCATATTATCTTTTTCAATCAACACTCTGTAATCGGCCATACGCAACAAATAACCAATTTCAGCTAATTTCCAATCATCCCTGTTCACACTGGACAAGGCTAATAATTTGGTCGCATTGCTATCCACACGCGAAGCCAAGTCATCCAATCCCAGTTGCACTTGTGCTTGCTGACTGACTAACTGCTGTTCAACTTCTTTTGCCAGCACATCATGCTCAAGCGACAAGGTCGCCATTTTATTTTCCAACTGTTCTTCCATGTCCGACAGCATGTTTTGTTGCAAAGAATATTGGTGATACACGAAACTCATTCCGGCAACAATTGCAATAAACAGCACCAACATACACAACCAGATTAATGTTGATTGTCCTACATTTTTTGACGCAGCGGGTAATGAATTAAGCTCGGTATTGTTTTCTGTCACTCTAGTTGCTCCGAATATATTGTTTGACGGCATGAGTCATAGCATCATCTGTTGCATTTGCGGCAACAATGCAGTGTTTGAATCCGAGACTGGTGACTTCTACTTCCAATCTTTTACTGGGAACCAGAACACAGGTTGAATCCAATAAGTGATGCAGATCTGCCGATATTTCTTTTGTTAAATCTGTTAATAGCTGCTGAAAATTTTGCAGGGATTCCCCACTATGAAAGACCAATAAATAATTGCCGGAATCACTGTTAATATTTTCCAACCAATCAATTAACTGCTCTTTGGCAGCGTCAGGAATTTGTCTCTTATAGACTTCACAGTATTTGACAACAGCTCCCCGTTTTGTCAAACCTTCGGCCAAATGCCCACGCCCGCCAATGCCTCGTACAATTAATATTTTTTGATTGGCAACTTGTTGCAATCCGTCTGCTGATAACAAACTTTCACTGGTCATATCACCGTTTGTTGAAACAGCAAGATCCTGAACCTCAACACCATAACTGCGCAATAAATTAGCAGTAGTTTCACCAATCGCAAAAAAATCTATACCTTCCGGTATTTGTGGCCAGTAAGCATCAATCCATTCCATGCCCTGCTCAACTGCATTCTGGCTCACAAAAATAATTTTTTGAAACAAATCCAGATCCAACACACAATTTTTGATGGATCTTACCAAGTCTGTTTCATCTGCCTCGTTTTGAAACGATTTAATCTCCAGCAACGAAATAATCTGCGATTGAATATTTTCCAATTTCAATTTTTCTGCCCAAATCCTTGCCTGTTTTTGCGGGCGGGTGATTATCACTGTTGCGGATTTATTCGGCATAAACTTTTGCAAGAATTTTATCAGCACCCGCTAACAACAAACGATCTGCCAGAGTGACACCCATTATTTCTGCATCTTCAGGTTTACCCGAAATTTCATCTTTCAGCAACAGACTGCCATCGGGATCACCCACCAAACCACGCAACCACAACTGATCTGATTGATGTATGGCGTAACAGGCAATAGGCACCTGACATCCACCTTGCAAACGACGATTCATTGAACGCTCTGCCGTGACTTGCTCTGCTGTCAGTGGATGATGCAATGGCTGCAACAATGCGATGGTGCTGGCATCATCCATCCGACATTCAATGCCCACAGCACCCTGCCCACCCGCCGGTAAACTTTGCTCAGGTGTTAAAAAACTTTTAATGCGATGATCAAGTTGTAAACGAATTAATCCGGCTGCGGCCAAAATAATGGCGTGATATTCGCCATCATCCAATTTCTGCAATCGCGTTTGCACATTGCCACGCAAAAATTTAATTTGCAGATCGGGCCTCTGCGCCAATAATTGGCATTGTCTGCGCAAACTGGATGTACCCACCACACTGCCTTGCGGTAAATTTTCCAGCAATTGAAATTGATTGGACACAAACGCATCGCGCGCATCTTCACGCGGACAAATTGCTGCCAAACCCAAACCTTCCGGAAATTCCATAGGTACATCTTTCATGGAGTGCACCGCAATATCCGCTTCACCTGACAAGAGTGCCTGCTCCAATTCTTTAACAAATAAACCCTTGCCGCCCACTTTCGCTAAAGGGACATCAAGAATTTTATCTCCACGACTGGTAAGAGGCAGTAATTCAACCTTGAGTTGCGGATGAAATGCTTCAAGTTTTTCTTTGACATATTCCGCTTGCCAGAGAGCTAATGGACTCTTTCGGGTGGCAATGCGTAAAGTTGGCGCTTCAGACATAAAATCAAACACT
>CAMLRJ010000594.1 GCA_946482345.1 uncultured Cellvibrio sp. | reverse complement strand
AGTATCTGCCAAATCTTCCATGTATTTTTTGGCGCCACGTCCGGTGATGATGACATTTTGATTCACAGGGCGATTCTGAATGGTTTCTACTACTTTATCTTTATCAAGATATTTGTAATTCAACATATAGGTTAATTCATCCAGTAACACCAAATGAATTTCCGGATCGCGGAAAACATGTTCGCATTCGGCCCATACTTTTTCAGCAGCTGCTTTATCGGCTTCGGCATTTTGGGTTTCCCAGGTAAAACCTGTACCCATCACAAAATACTCAAGCTGAGCACTGCTGCCACGAAAAATACTTTCTGTTAAAAAGTTTTTTTCGCCGCACTCCCAAGTGCCTTTAATAAATTGCACAACTGCCACTTTATAACCATGCCCAAGGCAACGCAGCACTGTGCCAAACCCGGATGAACTTTTTCCCTTGCCATCACCCGTTAATACAATCACGATTCCGCGCTCTTCATCTGCACGGGCAATAGCTGCGTCCACAATTTCTTTGCGTTGTTGCATGCGTTCTTTATGGCGTTGGGATTTGTCGGTCATTTTATTTTTTGCCTTGTATAAAATTCATTTACTGCGCGAGCATACACCCCCTCCTAACCTCCCCCTTGGCAAGGGGGAGGGACTTGACTCCCTACTGGCTACAGAGTGAATTGTGTCCCCTCCCCTTACGAAGGGGAGGGTTAGGGTGGGGTGTTATTTTTAAAACCCAACATCCACCCCAACATAAGCCGCTTGCCCCTGCGTATTGTAGCCATTCACTTCAAGATATTCTTTATCAAATAAATTTTCGACACGAATAAATCCGGAAATATATTTTGAAAATTCTGAACGAATTCGCAAGTCAACCAACTCATAATCATCCAAAGGCAAATTACCTAAATCAACACGATCCTGTGTTGTGCGGTAATTAACACCGATCAGCCACTGATCATCCATTTGATAATCAACACCCAGATTGGCCATCAATTTGGGTTTACGAATGCGTGGATTGCCATTGCTATCTTCAGCGGTGATGCGTGTGATATTGGCATTCAAATTTACTTGATCCAATAATTGCCAACTGCTCACCCATTCAAAACCTTTTGATTTACTTTCCGGCACTTGTTGCACATAAGTCCAACTGCTGTTGCTATAAGTGATCTGGTCTTCCACTTGTTGATTGAAATACACCAGTTCCATTTGCAAACGATCACTCCAGAAATACTCAACACCTATATCAAAACCCTCACTGGTTTCCGGTGTTAATTCAACGCCACCATATTGTCTGTTGGTTGCATTTTCATACAGGCTCGGTAAACGAAAACCGGTTCCTGATGTGGCTTTTATTTTTAATTCACCTGACATGACGTGTGGAATTATATAAGCAGCACTGATGCGATGAGTATCAAAATCACCAAAGTCATCCGTTTGGTCTTGTCTTACACCCAGAGTCACAAATAATTGATCATTAAATTTGCCTTGATATTCTGCGTAAACAGCTTGTTGATCACGAGAAATTCCATGCTCTTCAAAATCATTAGCTGATTCGTCGGTGCGATTTTCCAATCCATACACTAGGGTCGCTGCATCATTCCAACGCGTATGCCCGGATAATTCCCATCGATCAGTTTCGCCCTGATAGTTATAAAGTGATTTGTTGAGATTTTCGTAAGTATCGCGATGCATGTTGCTATGGTTATAGGCCAAAGTCGCTTCGCCCAGCTGATAAGAATATTTCACTGCAGCGCGACTGTTGGTTTGATTAAATTGTTCAATACAATTGTTAGTTGTGGGCCAGCCGCATCCATCATATTTTGTGGTGGCGTTGGTGGTTCTACCAACAACTTCTGCACGCAAACTTTCAGTCACATTCCAACCCATACGCAAATGGCTGGTATTGTTTTCGTAGCCATCTTTGTCTTGTGTGACGTCCGATATTTTTGCATTGATACCATCAGTTTTAACGCGCGTACCGCTGACAAAAATATCGCCTGATTCAGATGCGGCACCGACATTAGCTTGCGCACGTGAAGTCGCAAATGCACCTGCTTCATAAGCAAGGCCACCCTTAATACCTTCATCTACAGAATTGGTAGAAAGTAAAACAACACCGCCCGCATCAGCACCATACATTAAACCTTGAGAGCCGCGCAGCACTTCAATGCGCGCCAAATCGCTGGACATCACGTGTTGTATTTGTGGTGCAGCCTGCGGGCCAGTTACATCCGTAATCTCTATGCCATCAATTTTTACCAATGTGCGGAAACCTTCCTCACCACGAATACTTAAAGAAGAATTTTTTCCCATACCACCTGAGTTAGCAATACTGATAGACGGCAAACTACGCAATAAATCCTGCGCTGTTAAAAAACCTTTTTCTTTAATTGTTTTTTCATCCAATACTGAAACAGAGGTCGCCACTTCACGTAAAGGCATCTCCAAATTGGAAGACACAATGATAGTTTCAACTTCATCGGTGTTGGACGCAAAAACAGGATTGGACAAAAACAGAACCGATAGAAAACCCAATCGAATCGGAAGTGAGATTGGGTGAAAAGTAAAACCTGACATAAAAACCTCAGCCAAAAAGGTTGAGGGAGGGGAAGCGGAAAAAATACAAACCATAGCTCGAATATTTTCCACCTATGAAGCCCTCCGCAACATAGTGAACAAATGCATCGATTATCAAAAATCGATTCCGGTTGAGGCTGGTATCGGACTTATGTTGTGCATATATTGAATGAAACAATATATGAAGCCATACAAGAAACAACATTTACCGTTGCGGGGGCAGTGTTGGAATTGCAATGTAACTTGCGC
>CAMLRJ010000593.1 GCA_946482345.1 uncultured Cellvibrio sp. | reverse complement strand
ATTCCAAACCCATTTCAACAGCAGAAGCACGATCATTAGCTGCACCACTGGCAGGCAATATTATTAAAGTATTTGTGAAACCCGGCGATCAAGTCAAAGAAGGTGATTTGGTGATGCTGTTGGAAGCCATGAAAATGGAAACACAAATCAGCGCACCCTGTAGCGGTACAGTCACCGGTGTTGAAGTGAAAAGTGGCGATACAGTTCCTGTCGGTAAAACCCTGCTCGCTATTGCGCCGTCAGGAGAATAAAAAATGGATACTTTATTAAAGCTTTGGCAATCCACCGGAATTTCCCATTTGGAATCCGGTCAAGCAATTATGATTGGTATTTGCCTGATTTTATTATTTCTCGCGATTCGTAAAGGATTTGAGCCTCTCTTATTAGTGCCGATTGGTTTTGGTGGATTACTCGCCAATATTCCGGGCGCGGGATTGGCGCTTTCTGCCATCGAACAAGCATTGCAAAACGGCACACCGGAAATTGGTTTGGCGTTAGCGCAGCTGGCCGGTTTAACCGGTGATGATCCCGATGCATTAATTTATAAAACTTTATTGGCTGCTGACGCGAGTGTTTATCAAACCGCGCTGCATTTAGTGCAAACCGCCGGTTACAGCGATGGCATGCTCTACACTTTTTATAAAACCGCTATCGCCAGTGGTGTTGCACCTTTGCTGATTTTTATCGGCGTTGGCGCCATGACAGATTTTGGACCACTGCTTGCCAATCCAAAAACTTTATTGCTCGGCGCCGCTGCGCAATTTGGAATTTTCACGACTGTGTTGGGTGCAATCGGTTTAAGTTATTTTGGTTTGGATTTTACGATTGCTGAAGCTGCTGCCATTGGCATCATCGGTGGCGCTGACGGCCCCACTGCAATTTATGTCACCAATAAATTAGCGCCGGATTTACTCGGTGCTATCGCCGTTGCCGCTTACAGCTACATGGCACTGGTGCCATTAATTCAACCACCCATTATGCGCGCACTCACCACCAAAGCAGAACGCGGCATAGTGATGCAACAATTACGCACCGTCAGCAAACGCGAAAAAATTATTTTCCCGATTGTGATGTTGATACTGGTCGGATTATTTTTACCTGATGCTGCACCCCTGCTCGGTAGTTTTTGTTTTGGTAATTTAATGCGCGAATGCGGTGTGGTGGATCGTTTATCGGATACAGCACAAAATGCGCTAATTAATACCACCACCATATTTTTGGGTTTATCCGTTGGTTCTAAATTAGCTGCTGATAAATTTTTGGACCCAAAAACTCTCGGCATTTTAGCCCTCGGCATTGTTGCTTTCGGCATAGGCACGGCTGCCGGTGTGCTGATGGCAAAATTAATGAATTTGGTCAGCAAAGATAAAATTAATCCATTAATCGGTTCCGCCGGTGTTTCTGCAGTGCCTATGGCCGCACGTGTGTCCAATAAATTGGGTTTACAAGCCAATCCGCAAAATTATTTATTGATGCATGCGATGGGGCCCAACGTTGCAGGTGTAATTGGTTCTGCAATTGCGGCTGGGGTGATGATCAGCATTATTACTTCATTACCCTGATGGATTTGCAATATGACAATTCCCTGTCAGGTAAAAATTGTTGAAGTCGGACCACGCGACGGATTGCAAAACGAAAAACAATTAATTCCCACATCAACCAAAATCACATTGATCAATGATTTGGTTGACGCGGGATTAACTTATATAGAAGCAGGCAGTTTTGTGAACCCGAAATGGGTTCCGCAAATGGCCGATAGCGCCGAAGTCTTTTCCGGCATTCAACGCAAACCCCATGTCACCTATGCTGCTTTAATTCCCAATCTGCAAGGTTTTGAACGCGCGATCGCAGTGAACGCCAATGAAGTCGCCATTTTTGCGGCCGCTTCGGAAGCCTTCAGTCAAAAAAATATTAATTGTTCGATCGCCGAAAGTTTGAAACGTTTTGAGCCAGTTATTGAAGCTGCAAAAGAAAAAAATATCCCCGTGCGCGGATATATTTCCTGCGTTGCAGGCTGCCCTTACTCCGGTAGAGTCGAGTTTGAACAAGTTGCCAGTATCGCGAATGATTTATTAAACATGGGCTGTTATGAAATTTCTCTCGGCGACACCATCGGCGTCGGCACCGCCGGACAAATCCAACAACTTATCGACACTGTCGCTACAAAAATTGCCATAGAAAAATTAGCTGTTCATATGCACGATACCTATGGACAAGCACTCGCGAATATTTTTGCGTCGCTGGAAATGGGGATTAGCGTTGTCGATTCGTCAATTGCAGGATTGGGCGGCTGCCCTTACGCAAAAGGCGCAACCGGTAATGTCGCCACCGAAGATCTGGTGTATATGTTGAATGGATTGCAAATAGAACATGGTGTAGATTTGCAAAAATTAATTCTGGCGGGTGAAAAAATTAGTCGCGCGTTGAATAGGGAAACGGGTTCGCGGGTGGCGCGGGCGATGGGAGTAAATATTTAAATCCTCACCCCCTCCTAACCTCCCCCTTGGCAAGGGGGAGGGACTTGACTCCCTTCTTATGTTCGTGCGGAGTAATTTCTGTCCCCTCCCCTTGCCAAGGGGAGGGTTAGGGTGGGGTGAAATATTCAATCAGGACACAAAATTGTCAAACGATCTAAAACAAAAACTAAACCTCGAAACCGCACAAATCCGCTGGCATGAATTGCAGCGATATTTTGCATCCGGTAATGCGATTTTTGTAGATGCATCACTCGATTTAATTCAAGTCGCCACAGAAATTTCCGCAGACAATGCCACGCAAATTAAACACTGGATGGAAACAGGATTATT
>CAMLRJ010000592.1 GCA_946482345.1 uncultured Cellvibrio sp. | reverse complement strand
TGATGACCGAGGCTGACAATAACCGCCTGACCACGCCTGCACAATTACGTGCACAGGCAGAGCGTTTGTTATCTCAACCCAAAGCCGGTGATCAGCTGAGTCACTTTGCAATGCAATGGTTGCATGTGAGCGATGTCGCCAATCTGCAGCGGGACAAAACCCTTTATCCGCAATTTAATCAAACGACTGGCGCTGCCATGAAGTCGGAGCTGGATCTCTTCCTGAAAGAAGTTTTCATCAAACCCGGCTACAAAATAGCGGATCTTTTCAACCCGGGATTCACATTCCTCAACGACAATCTCGCCAGTTACTACGGTATTAGCGGTGTTTCGGGGTCCAGTTTTCAAAAGGTCACAACCAACACCCAACGTGGTGGCATCCTGCACATGGGTGCGATCACTGCCAGCTTGTCGTCACAGAAGGAATCCCACCCTATACATAGAGGATTGCTGGTTCGCCGCAACTTGCTTTGCCAGGAATTTGCTCCGCCTCCGCCAAACGTGGGTGAAGTAGAACCACTCAACCCAAGCAAACCCACCAGAGAACGTTTTGCGGCACACACCAGCAATCCAAATTGCCAGTCTTGCCATCAATACATCGACAACATCGGATTCGGTTTCGAAAATTACGATGCTGTGGGCAGGTTCCGTACGCTGGAGGGCAACAACCTGGTAGTCGATGCAAGTGGAAATATCAGTGGCTTAGCCGTTATGACTGAATCGGACAGCTACAACTTCAGCGATTTACGAGGTTTGTCGATGATCCTGGCGACTTCAGGAGCAGAGTCCACCTCAACCTGTGCGAACAAACAATATTTGCGCTTTGTTACCGGAGTAGCCGAACCCAATCAATGTGCGATCAACGCGAGCTATTCACGCTGGCAAAACAAATCTACGGATCTGCGTGACATGTTGCTCGAAACCGTTACTTCACCTAACTTTTTGATCCGCAAATAGGTATTCACCATGAAACGACGCTCACTCTTAAAGGCAATTGCAGCTGGCTCTCTCGTGATGAGCCCCCTGGCATCCCTGCTAGCGCGCTCAGCTCTGGCGGCGGACACGCAACGTATACGAACCCTCTTTATCTACCACCCTAACGGTTGTGTACCTGACATTTTTTTCCCTCGTGCAGGGAGCTTAAGCGACTTCCCGGCCATGAGCGCTCCCTTAAAACCAGTAGCCAATCAGCTCTTGTTTCTTGATGGTATTGGTTACGAAGGTGACATGCCCACCCATGAAGGTGGTGCATTGAAGTGTTTGACCGGATGCACAGTATCCGCAGAGGGCCGTTCTTCTATAGATGTGCAAATGGGAAAAGAAGACTGGGAAAATCGCGCAACCACCATGATCTCCAGACCCTCGTTACAAATGGGCTGTGGCACCAAATGGGCCGGTGAGACTGTGCGCATAAATTATGACAATGGCAAAACCTTACATCCGGTGGATGACCCCCGCATTCTCTATCCACAACTCTTCGGCGGAAGCACCACTGTAGATACCAATAAATTGCAAATTCTGGCGCGCGCGAAAGAGGACATTAGTCGTCTACGTACCCAGTTAGGCAGTATTGAGAGAGAACGCCTGGAGCAACATGTTTTCGCACTGGATGTTCTGGAACAAGGCCTGAATAACGTCCCCGGAAGCTGCATGGATGTGGGTACCAGTATTAAACCCCGAGTGGATGCCATACGTGGAGGCTCAGAAGAAGCACTCTGGGCGACCCAGGTAGTAGAAAATATTTCTTCGATTCAGCAGGACATCGCCATAGCAAGTCTTTCCTGCAATATCACTCGCACTGTTTCATTTATGTACTCAAATCCCATCTCACACATAATCGTTCCTGGCACCAGCAACAACGATCATGACTTATCCCACCAGGACGCAGCCGCGCACACAACCAGTAAAGTCTGGTGGATGAATCAAATTCGTCTGTTTATCGAAAAAATGGCAGCCACACCGGATGTAAATGGCAGCCTGCTGGACAATACCATCATTTGTACCTTTTCAGATTTGGCTCATGGCAACTGGCATAACCATCACCGCATTCCCATGTTTCTGGCAGGCGGTAAAAATACCGGTCTGATCACAGGTCGCTCGGTTGATTTGCGCCCACTGGGGGTTAAAAACAAACGCTGGGGCGACCAAACCTCAAGTCAGGGCGGGGTCAATCACAGTAATGTGCTAATGACAATCGCGGAAAAGGCAGGCTATAAAACTATCACTCTCCCCACTGCCAATGGACGCATTAATAATGTCTGGATTAACGGTACCGGACTTTGATTCGGGATTGGATTATGTCGTCAGCTAGCCTGCCTCTTGGTGATCCAGAGGCTGGTCTGTTTGCGAATTAAACTGTCACGGCTGCTGCTCAGGAACTTGATTCTCGCTTTCTCTATCAAGCAAAGATTTTGAATACGCCATTATAGATTGGTATTTCGGGAATAATTTTTCTTTCATCAGTAGATCAAGCTCGGTTTTTCTGTGCTCGTAGTAGAAGATAAACTCACTTCGTATTTCTCTGAGTTCAACAAGCATTAACCTGTATGTATTTTTCTTTGTTTCAAGTTGAAAAAGTGTATCCAGCGCAGTGGCTGCTGTAGACGCCGCTCCAAGAAAAAGTACAGAATTTAATACAAAATCCTCACAAAGACCCTTCATACCAGACAAAACGGTAATTGCAGACGCAAGAATAATAAGCATTATTCTAAGCGAGTAATAGTAGGCTCTATACGAGTCGGCTTTCCACTCGATCCGATCAATATCAAACTGAAAATGCTCATAGAATTTAAGATATATTTTTATTTTTT
>CAMLRJ010000591.1 GCA_946482345.1 uncultured Cellvibrio sp. | reverse complement strand
CTTGATGATGCCGAAGTCAGTTTGTATATTGTTGACGAACAAGAAAGCCAGGAATTAAATACGCAATATCGCGGCAAAGAAAAACCAACCAATGTGTTGTCTTTTCCGGCAGATATTCCAGAAGAAGTCGGGGTTCCGCTTCTGGGGGACCTTGTTATTTGCGCGCCAGTTGTTGAGCGTGAAGCACAGGAGCAACAAAAAAGTCTGGATGCACATTGGGCGCATATGCTGGTTCACGGCAGCCTTCATCTACTGGGTTACGATCACATTGAAGATGAAGAAGCCGAGCAAATGGAAAAACTGGAAACCTCAATTATGTTGAATTTGGGATTTCCTGCACCTTATCAAGATCTCTCTCTAGTCGAAGAATAATTTAATGGGAAATTACATCATGTCGGACGAACATCCGAGTCATACCACTACTGATAAACACGAACGCTCTTGGTTGGATAAACTTTTACACGCTTTCAGTGTAGAACCCAAATCCAGAGACGAACTACTCGAAATTATTAAAGATGCAGCAGACAATAAATTGCTGGATCAGGAAGCACTGAGCATTATTGAAGGTGCTCTCGATGTTTCTTCGTTGCAAGCGCGCGAAATTATGGTTCCTCGCTCACACATAGTAGCCGTGCGCATTGATGATTCATTACAGGAATATTTACCGCAAATTATTGAATCAGGCCACTCCCGTTTTCCGGTGATTGGCGACAGCATGGATGATGTCAAAGGTATTTTGTTGGCAAAAGATTTATTACCGCTGGCATTGCGCGGAACAGATAATTTCAACATTGAAAGTATTTTGCGTCCGGCGAATATTATTCCTGAAAGTAAGCGAGTTAATGTTTTATTAAAAGAATTCCGTGAAAACCGTTATCACATGGCGCTGGTTATGGACGAATACGGTGACATCTCCGGATTACTGACCATCGAGGATATACTGGAAGAAATTGTCGGTGAAATTCAGGATGAAACCGATGAGCGTGATGCAACGTCCGATTTCATCAAACGCATCAACGAAACTGATTACATCATCAAAGCCTTAACATCAATAGAAGACTTTAATGAATATTTCTCAACAACATTTACCGACGAAGATTTCGATACCATCGGTGGAATTTTGATGCAGGAATTCGGACACTTGCCCAAACGTAATGAAGTTGTCCAGATTGATAATATGCAATTCCGCGTGCTCTACGCTGACAATCGCCAGATTCATTTGGTACGTTTAACTTTTGTCACCGAATAATCCAGGTTGGGCAGCAATGCCCAACAAAGATCTTCGATCAAAACTCAATGTTGGGGTTTGCACCCCAACCTACAAATAAAACATCATGCCAATCTATTTGAACTACCTGATATTATTAATTGCCGGCGCCGCCATTACTCTCAGCTTTGCACCCTTTAATATCTGGCCCATCAGCCTTGTTTCATTAACTATTTTTGCACTGGCATTAAAACAACAAACTCTTTCTGCTTGTTTAAAACGCAGTTTTATTTTTGGCTTGGGACTTTATCTTGGCGGCGTACATTGGGTGTATGTCAGCGTACATAATTTTGGCGGTGCATCTGTTTTTCTGGCTTCATTAATTGTGTTGATATTTGCACTGTTTCTCGCTTTTGTTTTTACATTGCCTTTTTATATTTCCGGTAAATGGTTTCGTGATCACCCCCTGAATTTAATTATCGTTATCCCCGCATGTTGGTTGTTGGGTGAATGGCTTCGCAGTTGGTTTTTGACCGGATTTCCCTGGTTGTATCTGGGTTACGGACATCTCGATACATGGTTGTCGGGTTGGGCGGCTATTGGCGGCGTGATGAGTATCAGTTTTATGTTGGCCGTTACCGCAGGTGTAATTGCCGAACTTATTTTATTTATTAAAAAAGATTCCTCTTTATCACGCATCAGTCTTTTATCTTCTGTTATTCCAGTGATTGGTTTTTGGATCGCCGGATTTTTTTTGCAACAGATTACCTGGGCAAAACCAGACCAGACTCCCATTACTGTTGGCATGGTACAACCCAACTTATCTCAAGACATAAAATTAAATTGGTCTGAAAAGAGCGTTTATCAAAGCCTCGATCAATTGCGTGAACAAAGCAAAGACTTATGGAAAAACGATTGGGTGATCTGGCCGGAAGCCGCCATCCCCACTGCCCTCACCTTTCACACTGCATTACCGTTTCTCGAAGAAATGAACAGCATTGCATCGGACAATCAAGCTGCATTATTTACCGGTGTGATTTATGACGATGAAAAAAATGAAAAATATTACAACTCCATTGTGGGACTTGGTAGCGGTTATGGTTTTTACCACAAACGTCGATTAGTCCCTTTTGGTGAATATGTACCGCTTGAAGATTATCTGCGCGGATTGATCGAGTTTTTTAATTTACCCACATCATTTATTCATCTCGGCCCTGAAGAACAGCATGGTTTGATTGCCAAAGGAATACGCATTACACCTGCAGTTTGTTATGAAATTGTTTATCCGGATTTAATTGCACAATCAGCCAAAGAAACACAGGTGTTATTAAACCTGAATAATCTCGGTTGGTTTCTGGATTCCATCCAGTCCAAACAATTTATGCAAATGGCACAGATGCGCGCATTGGAAACAGGCCGTTATTTAATTTACAACACCAACAATGGCCCCAGCGCCATCATCGATAACAAGGGAAAAATTGTTGCACAGAGTGAAGCGTTTAAAGCTGACACACTCAGCGGAACTATTTATCCGGTAAAAGACTGGACGCCATTTATGATGATAGGTTCATGGCCTTTGGCGCTGATTTTATCTTTGGTTTTATTGTTGATCTGGAC
>CAMLRJ010000590.1 GCA_946482345.1 uncultured Cellvibrio sp. | reverse complement strand
GAAATGGCCTCAGCCGGATGACTGTGATATACGAGTTGTGCGCGCCCGGTACGGTATGAGCTGGTACGACCCGAAGCTAGCCCTTAATAATCAAGCTTCATTACTCTGAGTGAAACGCCCTGTCTGGAGTCGCAAGCAGGGGATTGGGCCGGATGTCCTCGGTTACCTGATTATAGGCTCTAAATGTATACCACCTTTTTTTCGTTTATAGAAATAACTTTTTGCGACTTCATTTCTTCAACGATGAAAGCTATTTCTTGCTCTGTTAAAGATTTTTGAAACAGAGAGTTTATAGTACTACTGAGCGTTTTTATCGTTCTGGGCTTTGATGCACCTCGTTGTGCAAGATTGGCCATAACAGCAGAAGCCTTTTCTGAGGGCGACTTTGAATTGGAAATTTTAATCAAAGGTATTTCAGAAATTGTTTTTACCCTGGAAGCAAGGATTTTCTTGCTTTTTAAGTGCTGGATAAGTGGATCAAAACCTGAGTCTTTTGAAATTATGTGAAAATATGAATCCGGCTCTAGAGCTGCAATTTTCCCGATGTAAAACGCTATATGAAAGTCCAAAGCATTACTACCATTGCTGGATATTTTTATATATTCGGCTCTATCCCCCATTTCCTGTAATGCGGATGCAACCTCGTAAGTAACTTTAGTTTGACTGGCTCCCACAAATACTAAAACATGGAAGTGGTCAGCATCTAAAGCCGCCATATAACTCGGCTGTACATTTTCATAATCTATCAAGACGTAGTTTTTTCTCAAAACACATTCTCCATGTGTGATGGTGGACTTGCCTTCATTGGCGTAATGCCCGCACGTGGTTCCTTGATGAAGCGTGATGAAACGTAGGCCCAGGCCACGCAGTGGTCGATGTTTGAGTGCCTTGTTAGGCGCACTCACGGTAAAATTAGTACTTTGTAACACACCAACATCTCGGAATTTTCTTTATTAGCGTACAATGCGACATCATTAATGTCCCATTTTTCTAAAGAATCTGATGAAACATAAACTGTGTTGCTAACGAAAGTATTTGGGGCCGGGCAAACTGATTTAGTTGTGTCATCCACTCGCTGTGCATTTAGAGGGCGCCACGCGCTGGAAATGAGGTTAGGAAATTCCTTTGGATCAACACTTAGTTTACATGACCAGACAACTGTCGTTTCTCTATTAAAACCTTCACCAACACTAGCATTGTACTCAGTGCATTTATTGATCTTTGGCAGTGGTCTAGCGTTCTTGAAAATATGGAACGAAATAAATTCTTGAGCCTCAGTATCTGATAATATTTTTTCAGACCAATTTAGCGTCAAATCCTCAGAATGCGCTGTTGCAACAAACAATATTAAAATAGCTAAAGCAATAGTAGTCCGGTGCATATTTCTACAATTCCTCAAAAATCGGTATGGTGAAGTTGGCGGCTTTTTTGGAACAAAAAAGGTGACAGCTTTGCCATGTCCGCGAGCTTTGACTTGTTAACTGTATGTAGCACGAAACTCCCTCACGCTCTCTTTTGGTACCTGCTTACCACTAAACCTAGCTCTTGCTTGGTTCAATGATTCACGGTTAGCTCCACCTTCATAATCTGGGTTGCGGAATTGAACATCATCATCTTCCCAGTTACACACAGAGCATATCTCCCAGGAGCCACTGAACCAATCGGATAACGTTAAATAGCCGCAACATGGGCACGCCCTTGGGGTTACTAATACCTCTGTAGGTTTCTTGGTATTTTTTCGTTCTTCGATGCAAGACCAGAATAACTTTGCATCTTTAATGTGTTCACGAATGAAATGATCCCACCCTTTGACTATCAGCTTTACTGGAGGATTTGACGCTTCATCGTCATTGATGCATTCATCAAAAGCATCCCAGTTCTTCCCGTAGTAATCGGGAAATTCCAAGGCTTCCGCTAGCAGAGAGTGGATTTCACCCATATCCATTCCCGACTTAATTTCAATTTTCAATTCTGGTGTTCGATACATGATTTAGAGTTAACGCCGCGATAAACGGTGGTTTTTAAGTTGCACTTTTGCCATAAAATGGAGCGAAGCGGAATGGCAAAAATGCAACTTAAAAACCATCCGTTTGATTGCTTTGTTAAATTCTACTTCAAACAAAATGCAGCTAGAGTTATAAAGCCAACAAAAAATAGACCTTGAAGCATTGTGTACGATCCTTGATAGATAACAAACTTTAATGCCAACTTAAAAGCATACAGGTTGTCAGTACGCCCTCTATTAGAACTCTTATGCAATGCACGCCTCACCCAAAAAGGAAAGGCTGATTGATAGTTTTTCAAAGCTGCATCTATGTCCGTATCTGGGTGCTGTTCTAGAACTGAAAAGATGGACTGAAGAACTGTTCTGGAGCTTTCTGCTTTCATGCCATTTATTTTTGCCAGAAACCCAAATAGCGCAGATATAGCCAACAAGCTAAGCATCCACGAAACAGCGTGAGCTACTGTGTTTTGACTAATGCTCTCAACATTTGAAACAAGGAGGGACGCAGTTGCTCCAGCGCCAACTAATAGCCAAATATTAAATTTGTCAATTTGAGGGCTAGTATCAATTACGCACAACATCATTTGTATTGTAAGTGTGTCTTCTTTGTTCCACATTGATTCAGCTCTCTCCTTGGGGTAGCTCTGAAAAATTTAACGTTGCGATAACCGGTGGTTTTTAAGTAGCACTTTTGCCGTAAAATGGAGCGCAGCGGAATGGCAAAAAATGCTACTTAAAAACCATCCGGTTGATTGCTTTGTTATGCTTTACTACCGTCCGGCAGAGCTATTTCAAGTTTTGAGTTAAATTCTTCAGGTGTTGTAAGCATAG
>CAMLRJ010000589.1 GCA_946482345.1 uncultured Cellvibrio sp. | reverse complement strand
AGTTGGACGTCCCTTGACCACCAAATAATGACCTAACCAATTAATTAATTGAATGGCTTCTGTTGTCATGCCAACAGAACGTGCAATAGCAGCCAGCTCTGCCACCTTGCCGTAATTTTTTCCCGCCCAATAAGTATCGGTAGCACTGTTCCATGCGGATGATCCCTGATTGGTAAATTCACTCACCAGTGCGCGCAATTGATTTGCATCATAATCGCCAATATTTTCCGGGAAATAAGGTAAAACACCGACAAACGGAATGGTGTAACTAAAACCATTTGTTGCTGCAAATTTAGTGACGCCACGTGCAGAACGAATTTTGTAATTGGTCACGGCTTGCGTGGAATTTTTCCAGTGCAACGGCAAAAGTCCAGCCATAGTTGTCACGGCTGATCCATTGAATTGATATTGATGACTGACGGTGACTTTGTTGCTGGTGCGATCAACGGAATAATTAATATTTACTTTATCGATTCTCTGCGTCGCGTATTGCGCAAAAGTATTGATCATGTCAGATGAAGGCGTGCCGGTTAACAATGGCAACAAGGTAATCGTCAAACGTTTGCTGCTATTACTGACACCAATACTGTTGGTATTCACACCGGAGAATGTTGTGGTGTCGTGGCCGCTGATTAAAAAAACATTTCGATTACCCGAGACATCTGTCCACACACCCAGATGATTACCACTTTGATAAAAAATGCCTTTTTCACCGCCGTCTGCCGCTTTGGTTCGCACCACCAGATTGCCTTGCAATGCTGTGAAATAAACATAGGGTGAACCATGAACAAAGGTCGCTTCCATTACAGGAGTTGAACCGGAATTCCATTGCACAGTGACAGAACCATCACTGAAATCTTTTAAATAAGCTTCCATGTTGGAATAGGCAGAATTGCCAACAGCAATCCCGTCAAATACTTCAGCAAAAGGATCGGGGATAGGGTATTGCGTATCATTGCTGCCCGTACGCAAACCGGAAGGAATTCCCAAAATACGCGCACCGCGCTCACTGATCCTTGCTGTAATCGGATCAGGCGTAATGTAACCCGCATCAGACGAGGCGCCGATTTTCATTTCACCCATAAACGAAACCGAACCCCACCAACGATGAGTCATTGTCGGCTTGCTATTCGCTGGTGAAACTTCTTGCGGATAAATCGGTGTCGGTGCGCCAATCGGATTACAACTGTTAACACCAGGCTTGACGATACCCGCGTTATAAATCCAGTTACCGTAATCCACCACACATTTCCAACCAGCGGTATTGACCGTATCACTGATATTTCCCGCACCATAATTGATAATCGTGGCTGAACTGACCGGGACAAAAGAAATCGCTCCCAGCAACAGTAGAATTCTGTTGAATCGTTTCATGATGATGACCTTAAATATTATTGATTATTGAATCTGATACAGGTCATTAGCATTTTATTGTTATTTTTTATCAACCACTGCCGTTGAACAATGAGCCTGTCTCTCACGCATAGTTTGGTACAAATTATTGGGAAAGATCGTCCCATGTTAGTTGGGAGCTTAAGGTGGGCCATCACGAAAATAGTTTATGGGAATAAAAAATTCACGTTCTTATTTCACTATTATTGATATGAGAGTTGTCACGAATCGACATATTTATCGTCATTCCTGCGCAGGCAGGAATCAAGCTGTTATAAATCTCAAAAAAATCCAAAGGCTGGATTCCCGCCTTCGCGGGAATGACGAAGAAAAGCTGGTCAAAGGTGCAGTCTCTATTATTTATATCTGATTTATTCATTGCTCAATAAAAAAGGCAGCTGTCTTCACAGCTGCCTTTTGTGATCAGATCACAATTAGGCTTTGGCTCTTTCTTCAAGAATCGCCACTGCCGGTAATTTTTTGCCTTCAACAAATTCCAAAAATGCACCACCGCCAGTGGAGACGTAAGAAATTTTGTCGGCAAGATTCCACTTATCAATTGCTGCCAAAGTATCGCCGCCACCTGCAACCGAAAAACCTTCGCTGTCTGCGATGGCACGAGCAACTACTTCTGTGCCTTTTGCGAAAGCATCGAATTCAAAAACACCGCAAGGGCCGTTCCATAAAATGGTTTTGGCGTTTTTGATTATCTCGGCGACGCGTGCTGCGGTTTCAGGGCCGTAGTCGATAATTTCTTCGTCAGCTTGAATTTCGTTGGCTTTTTTCGCTACACAGACAGAATTGTGCTTCCAATCTTTGAAACCTTCTTTGGTAGTGCGAACGTCGGTGGCGTAGACCACTTCAGTTTGCGCACGCAAACGTTGGGCTTCAGGGATTAAATCTTTTTCGTAAAGTGATTTGCCAACTTCGTTGCCAGCAGATGCAACGAAAGTATTGGAGATGCCGCCACCGACAACCAAAATATCCGCAATTTTTGAAACTGCATCCAACACACTTAATTTGGTGGATACTTTTGAACCGCCGACAATTGCCACCAATGGACGAGCGGGTTTATCCAATACCTTACCGAGCGCATCCAACTCAGCTGCCAACAAAGGGCCTGCGCAAGCAATGGGTGCGAATTTGGCAACACCGTGAGTGGAGGCTTGTGCGCGGTGCGCGGTTCCGAAAGCATCCATTACAAACACATCACAAAGTGCGGCCATTTTTTTGGAAAGTTCGTCAGAATTTTTACCTTCGCCGACATTGAAGCGAACGTTTTCCAACAAAACCAAATCGCCTTTCATTTCAAAACCGTCAACCCAGTTTTGGATCAATGGAATATCACGGCCCAATTTTTCACTGAGATACTTTGCAACAGGAGCCAGGGACTTGGCTGGATTAAATTCCCCCTCAACAGGTTTATCCAAGTGAGACATGATCATCAC
>CAMLRJ010000588.1 GCA_946482345.1 uncultured Cellvibrio sp. | reverse complement strand
ACAAAAAGATTTTCATGCGCAGATAGTGGTGCAAACGATTGACAATGGTTGGCAATGGATTGTGTTAAATGATTTCGGACAAAGGCAAGTCAGCGTTACTTCTACTAATGGCGTGTTGACGACTGAAGAGTATCAAACATCGCAAATCACTGATTATCTCGATCAATTGGTGATGGCATGGCAATTAATGTTTTGGCCAGTCGAATCGATTCAGCTATCCAATCAACATCAATGGATTTGCAAAGCAGAGGCAAACCAACGCAAAATTTATTTTAAAGGCCAGCTTTATGCCACCATCTCGTTTGCAGGGAATGATATAGCTGATATAAAAGTTGAATATGAGAGCGTGGATATGCAGATTTCACTTTCCAGTTATCCGTTGATGTAATTTTATGACGAATCAAACTCACTACAATGTCGATGAATTATTGTTTCACCAAAAGCCCATGCTATTGGTTAAGCAAGTCACTCGTTGGGATAATCATGGTTTGGACATTATCGTTGATCCTATGGATTCCAGCCCTTTTCTCAACGCACAAGGTCAGTTACCAACCTGGGTTGGTATTGAATATATGGCCCAGGCAATAGGCGCACTTTCCGGTATTTTTTCGAAACAGGCAGGCCAGCCTATTTCGATGGGATTTTTGCTGGGCACCAGAAAGCTTTCGACGTATCAAGCGTTTTTTGATTTACAAAAAACACTGAAAGTGAGAGTGAAAGAGTTATTGCGCGATGAAACCAATTTGGTGTTATTTGATTGCACTATTTATGCTGACGATGTTTTAATTGCTCACGCTGAATTAAAAGCCATTCAGCCACCCAATCTTGAAGAAATGTTTATCGCTTGGGGAATACAAAAATAATGGATGTTCATCATGAATAATAAGTCAGTATTGATTACGGGCTCCAGCCGCGGTATAGGCAAAGCCATTGCACTTTTTTTAGCAAAAGAAGCCCTGGCAAAAGAAAGTTCAGCAAAAGAGGGTTATGAAATCATTCTTCATGGACGACAGCTGAATGATCAACTGACTTCTGTGCGAGATCAGATTGCGGCGATGGGCTGCAAAGTAAGAACCCTTAATTTTGATGTGGCCAACAGAAGCGAAACTCGTGCTGCCATCGAAGCCGACATTGAGAAACATGGTGCTTATTATGGCGTGATCTGCAATGCGGGCATTGCCAGAGATAATGCTTTCCCTGCTATGCCTGAAGAAGATTGGGACTCGGTGATTCATACCAATCTGGATGCGTTTTATAACGTCTTGAATCCTGTTGTAATGCCCATGGTTAGGCGACGGGCACCGGGACGCATCATCACTTTGTCATCGGTGTCCGGCTTGATGGGTAATCGCGGGCAAGTAAATTACAGTGCGGCGAAGGCCGGCATTATTGGTGCAACCAAAGCGCTTGCTGTTGAATTGGCCAAACGTAATATCACGGTTAATTGTATTGCGCCGGGGTTAATCAACACCGATATGCTAGAGTCCGCGCCGGTTGAAGAAGCATTGCAGCTGATTCCCATGCGTCGCGCAGGCGAGCCTCAGGAGGTCGCTGCTTTGGCATCTTTTTTATTATCAGATTTGGCGGGATACATTACCCGGCAAGTAATTTCAATTAACGGCGGCATGCTGTAATGAAAAGAGTTGTAGTAACAGGCATGGGTGTGGTCACTGCACTCGGTGATAATTGGGCTGATTTTTCTTCTCGATTAAAAACCAACACCAGCGCTATTAGACGATTGGATGATTGGGCTACTTATAAAGATTTAAATACACATTTGGCTGGGCCGATAGAAAATTTTGTCGTGCCTGAACATTATCCACGTAAAAAAATTCGCTCCATGGGACGCGTCGCCTTGCTTGCAACACGTGCAACCGAAATGGCATTGGCGGATGCTGGTTTGTTGGATGATCCTGTTTTAAAAACCGGCGTCATTGGTGTCGCCTATGGCTCCTCAACCGGTAGCACTGATGCCACGCGTGATTTTGCTGTGATGTTGGATAAGCGCGATATTGGCGGTGCAACCGCCACAACTTACATCCGCATGATGGGACACACGGCACCAGTAAACGTGGGTGTTTTTTTTGGATTTAAAGGTCGCATCATTACCACTTCTTCTGCTTGTACATCGGGCAGTCAAGGAATTGGTTATGCCTATGAAGCGATTAAATACGGCAAACAATTGTTAATGGTGGCGGGCGGCGCAGAAGAATTGTGTCCATCAGAGGCCGCTGTTTTCGATACGCTTTATGCAACCAGTACAAAAAATTCTACACCACACATTACGCCCAGCCCTTTTGATGTGAATCGCGATGGTTTGGTGATTGGTGAAGGTGCAGGCAGTTTAATTTTGGAAGAAATGGAACATGCTATTAATCGCGGTGCAACAATCTATGCGGAATTGGTTGGATTCGGCACTAATTCGGATGGTGGTCATGTCACCCAACCGGATGCCACCACTATGAATATCGCCATGCAAATGGCATTGGATGATGCTGGACTTAATCCTGCAGATATTGGTTACGTCAATGCGCATGGCACAGCAACCGATCGCGGTGATATTGCTGAATCGCAAGCCATGGAGAAATTATTTGGAAAAAATACAGTTCCCGTTAGCACCTTAAAAGGCAACATTGGACACACCCTTGGCGCTTGTGGTGCAATCGAAGCCTGGGCCAGCATTCACATGATGAATGACGATTGGTACGCACCCACTCTGAATTTACAATCACCTGATCCTCAGTGTGGTGAATTGGATTACATCATGGGTGAAGGGCGACATTTTTCATCCAATTATGTGATGAGTAATAATTTTGCTTTTGGCGGAATTAATACATCACT
>CAMLRJ010000587.1 GCA_946482345.1 uncultured Cellvibrio sp. | reverse complement strand
TTATTGTGGGTAATGTCGTGAATTTAAAAGCGGAATTGGACTTGGTAGTTGAGCAGCAACGGATGAGTTTGTCGGCTTAAACAAACCCCACCCTAGCCCTCCCCTTCGTAAGGGGAGGGGACAGAATGAACTCTGTAGTAAGCAGGGAGTAAAGTCCCTCCGCCTTGTGGAGGGGCTAGGAGGGGTGTGAATTTTTTCAAATCAAAAAGCGTTAACAAACGTGAGGCAGTTATGAAGAAGAGAATAGTGGTTGTTGGTAATGGAATGGTGGGTCACAAATTTATTGATAATTTGGTTAACCATGCTGACGCTGGTCAATATCATGTTGTGACATTTTCGGAAGAGCCGCGACTTGCTTATGATCGCGTGCAGTTGTCAAAATATTTTTCTGGCTCTACAGCCGAAGATCTGGCCTTAACTACGCCGGATTATTATCAATCCAAATCCGTTGAATTTATTTTAAAAGATAAAGTGGTGGATCTGGATTTCGAAAACAAAGAAGTGATTACGGCTTCCGGCCGCCGCGAAGCTTACGACAAATTAGTACTGGCGACAGGTTCGTTTCCATTTGTTCCTCCGATTCCTGGTAATAAAAACGAACACTGTTTGGTGTATCGCACAATTGAAGATTTGGAGGCTATCACTGCATCCGCACAACAGAGCAAAATTGGTGTGGTAGTGGGTGGTGGTTTATTAGGTTTGGAAGCGGCGGCTGCATTGAAAAATTCCGGTTTGGAAACGCACGTAGTGGAATTTGCTCCACGTTTAATGGCTGTGCAATTGGATGAAGGCGGTGGCAAATTATTGCGTCGCAAAATTGAGGCCATGGGTGTAAAAGTTCATACACAAAAAGCCACCAACGAAATTGTTGCGGGAACTGAAGCCCGTTATCGCATGAATTTTGCGGATGGCAGTTATCTTGAAACCGATATGATTTTATTTTCTGCCGGTATTCGTCCACAAGATGAATTGGCTAGAAAATGCGGTATTACAGTTGGTGAGCGCGGTGGTATTACCGTTGACAACAACTGCCAAACATCAGTGAAAGATGTTTACGCCATTGGTGAATGCGCACTCTGGAATAATCGTATTTTTGGTTTGGTTGCGCCAGGTTATCAAATGGCGAAAGTGGCGGTATCGCATATCACGGGTGGTGCAGAGCAATTTACCGGTGCCGATATGAGCACCAAGTTGAAATTGTTGGGTGTTGATGTGGCATCGATTGGTGACGCACACGGCAACACACCAGGTTCATTAAGTTACACCTACAGCAATGATGTTGATGAAGTTTACAAACGCATCATTGTTTCTGCGGACAACAAAAAATTGTTGGGCGCAGTGATGGTAGGTGATGTTGAAGCCTACGGTACTTTGCAACAAATGTGCGTGAATGGAATGGATTTGCCGGAAGACCCTAACGGATTAATTCTGCCGAATGTTGAAGGTGGTGGTGCAGGTTTGGGCGTGGATGCGTTACCTGAAACAGCAATGATCTGTTCTTGTTACGACGTGAGTAAAGGTGCAATTTGTTGTGCAGTGCAGGAGGGCGCCCGCACTATGGGCGACATCAAAGCTGTCACCAAAGCCTCAACCGGTTGTGGTGGTTGTACTGCGTTAGCTAAACAAGTGATGGACTCCGAATTGAAAAAATTGGGTGTGGAAGTCAGCAATCATATTTGCGAACACTTTCCGCATTCACGTAAAGAATTGGCGGATATCGTTCGCGTAAAACAAATCAAAACATTCGATGATTTATTGGATCAGCATGGAAAAGGTTTGGGTTGCGATATTTGTAAACCTGCGGTCGCATCGATTCTTGCTTCATTCTGGAATGAATATGTTCTCGACAAAAAACATATTGGTTTGCAAGACACCAACGATATTTTCCTGGGCAATATGCAAAAAGACGGCACCTACTCAATTGTGCCGCGCGTTGCCGGTGGTGAAATTACACCGGATAAATTAATTGCCTTGGGTCAAGTTGCAAAAGAATACAAGCTTTACACCAAAATCACCGGCGGTCAGCGTATCGATTTGTTCGGCGCTCAATTACATCAGTTGCCGGATATTTGGAAAAAATTAGTCGATGCCGGTTTTGAAACGGGTCACGCTTATGGCAAATCATTACGTACAGTGAAATCCTGTGTGGGTTCAACCTGGTGTCGTTATGGTGTGCTGGACTCTGTTGGCATGGCAGTCACTTTGGAAAATCGTTACAAAGGTGTGCGTGCACCACACAAAATGAAATTTGGTGTTTCAGGTTGTACACGTGAATGTGCCGAAGCTCAATCAAAAGATTTTGGTGTAATTGCCACTGAAACCGGTTGGAGTTTATATGTGTGTGGCAACGGCGGCATGCGCCCACGTCATGCAGATTTATTCGCAACCGGTTTGGATGATGCAACGCTAATTGCGTATATTGATCGCGTGATGATGTTCTACATCCGCACCGCAGACCGCCTGCAACGCACATCAGTCTGGTTGGAAAATATGGAAGGCGGATTGGCTTATCTGAAAAAAGTGGTTATCGAAGACAAATTGGGTATTTGTGCTGAGCTGGAAGAGCAGATGAATTACAACATCAGCCAATATCAATGCGAATGGAAAACCACAGTCGAAAATCCGGAATTGCATAAACGCTTTAAACATTTTATTAACTCCGATGATCGCGACGAAAATCTTGCCTATGTTGTTGAACGCGAACAAATTCGCCCGGCAACCGCGTTGGAAAGAAATAATTCGGGAATTCAGTTTGTGGAGTTGGTGGATTAAAAAGCCTTACCCCACCCTAACCCTCCCCTTGGCAGGGGAGGGGACAGATAGCGCTCCGAATTAAGCAGGGAGTTAGCT
>CAMLRJ010000586.1 GCA_946482345.1 uncultured Cellvibrio sp. | reverse complement strand
CCCCGAGATCTACACTCTTTCCCTACACGACGCTCTTCCGATCTAAACCCTGGCCAGTACCAATAGGTGCGCCCCAGGGCATTAAAACCTGACAGCCGACGTCTAACAAACGTTTGCACAAAATTAAATCGTCTGTGCAATAAGGCAAAACTTTAAAACCTTTTTTGATGAGAATTTCCGAAGCTTCGAGTAAACCGAAAGGATCAGGTTGTAAATTGTAATCGTCGCCAACCACTTCCAATTTGATCCAATCGGTTTCAAACATTTCGCGTGACATTTCAGCAAGCGTCACCGCTTCTTTGACCGATTTGCACCCGGCCGTGTTGGGTAATAAGCGACAGCCACTTTCCTGAATGTACTGCCAAAAACTATCGCCAGATTTTTCCGCTGGATTTTGACGGCGTAAACCCAACGTGACAATTTCGCAGCGCGATTGCTGAATCGATTCGCGCATCAATTGTGGCGATGCGTAAAGTGCAGTGCCTAATAAAAAACGGCTGGAAAAAGTTTCGCCGTAAAGAACAAAATCTTTTTGAACTTCAGTGCGGGCCATATCAACCTCCGCCTACAGGTTTAACAATATCAATTTGATCACCATCCAGTAACAGGCGTTGATCATATTGCGAACGCGGAACAAATTCCTGATTAATCGCGACAGCAATTTTGCCATCACCATAACCCCAGTTTTGTAATGCGGTTTGCAATAAAGTGTCATTTTCCAGTGACATTTTTTCGTTGTTGAGACTGATCGAAATCATCTGCATCTACTCAAGTATTTCTCAATGTGTTTCGTTTAATAAAGAACAGAATCGGGTCGGTTCTTGTTGTTGGATTCGTGCGAGGATTGAATCAACCACCGCAGGTGCCAATAAATAACCGTGACGAAATAATCCATTCGCACGAATCAATCCCGCTTGTTGTTGAATTTTTGGCAAGTTGTCAGCAAATGCCGGGCGCAGGTTACTATCCATTTCAATAATTCTGGCCTCGGAAAATGCGGGTGCTAGTGTATAAAGCGCACTGCTTAATTCCAGTGACGATTGCAAACTCATGGGCGACCTGTCTTCACTTTCAATTTGAGTTGCGCCGATAATAAAACGGTGATTGGGTTTGGGCACAATATAAAGTTGATAACGCGGATGCATTAATCTCACTGGCCGTTGCAACTGAATTTCGGTAGTTTCAACATGCAGTGTTTCACCGCGAACACCGCGTAAGCCAGCCCATTGTTGTTTGGCTCCCAGGCCACGGCAATCAATGACCCAATCGTAGGCGTAGGTTTTATTGTTCCAAATAATTTTATTCGCTGCCAATTCGACTTCTGCATCCTGATGCCAATTGCAACCGAGCTTTGAAATTTCGTCGCCAATTAATTGCAAACATTCGCGGTTATGCAAATGGCCTTCTTCTTCCAAAAATAATCCCTGATAAAAATGTGTATGCAAATCAGGTTCAAGTGCCTGAATTTCCGCATGAGAGATTTTTTTCCAACTTTTGCATTCGGGAATCACATAATGCAATTCGCTGGCAAATTGTTCCAGTTCGGATTGATCCTGCGGGTGCGCAATTAACAAACTGCCTTGATTAAAAAATAAAGGATCTGGTGATGGCAAATCCTGTAACCATTCGGGCCAGCGTTGTAATGCGTATTGTCCCATGCGAAATACATTTGCATCCGAAACTACTGCTTCACTCAAAGGCGCAATCATACCGGCGGCTGTGAAAGCAGCGGCGTTGGATTTTTGATTGGATTTATTTGCATCAAACAGATCAACTGAAAAACCCGCCAGCGATAAACGCCAGGCCAATAACCGGCCTAATAAGCCAGCGCCTGCTATGCCGATAGATCTGTTGGTGGTTGGGATCATGTTGCCTCGAAGCTGTTTATTACAGGAGCTGAGGCGAAGGGCAGGGTGCGTGAAAGATTACGCAACTTGTTCCCTCCGCAGGTGCTAGCCTGTTCAGGTTCTACGGGTTGGGCCGAGCCCATCTCAGCCTCCGTATCTGGAAAATTCAGACCAAGGCGCCCCGACAAGAGTGCGTAATATACTGACGGCGTTAACCAATCACAAGTTTTTATTCATTCCGTTTGTAGCGTTGTTGTGCCGTAAAAAAGCCACCACCAGGCTGATAATAGTGAAAGGTAAAACAATGCTGAGCATCAGGCTATTTAAAGATGATGTTGAATGGTTTTGAGCCATCATAATTAAATAGGCGGTGTAGATCAGATAATAAAATAAAAATACGGCGCCATTAAATCGTGAAATTTGTTGGCCAGTGGCAAAGATAGGCAAACAAGCGATAGCTACCGCAATCATGATCCACAAATCAAAATTAATTACATTGTCTGAAATACTTAAACCCATACTGCCGGACGCAATCGACGATAAACCCAAACATCCCAAAATATTAAAAGTGTTGCTGCCAATCACATTGCCCACAGCAATATCACGTTGACCTTTGATAGCGGCAACAATTGAGGTCGCCACTTCCGGCATGGAAGTGCCCGCAGCAACAATGGTTAAACCAATAACCAAATCACTCACACCTAATTGTTTTGCGAATATAACGGATGAACTCACCAACCATTTTGATCCCAGCACCAATAGCACCAGACCACCGATAATCAATAAAATTTGTACGGCTTTGCTGTTGTCCCATGAAGAATGGCTTTCAATTTCGCTGGAATATTCTGCGTTAGTGGCGGCGGATTCGCGACGCGATTGGTAAATTAAAAAACCTGTGTAAGCGATTAACAATGAAAATAAAATGACACCATCAAACCAGGTGAGTGTGCCGTCAATAGTGATCGCTAACAGCAACAGCGAAGCACCAATCATAATCGGCACTTCCTGACGAATAATTT
>CAMLRJ010000585.1 GCA_946482345.1 uncultured Cellvibrio sp. | reverse complement strand
AATATCAAAATCCGGTTCCCAGTCGCGAATATATTTTGGAAATTCTTGATAACGCCGAACATCCTGTCACTCATGAACAAATGTGTGAAATGTTGAGTATTGTGGATGAAGAACGTGTTGAAGCGTTACGTCGTCGTTTGATTGCAATGGCACGGGATGGGCAACTAATCAGTAATCGTCGTGATGCTTATGTTCGTTCTGACAAAATTGATATGGTCCGCGGAGTGGTGCAGGGCCATAGAGATGGTTATGGTTTTGTGATTCGCGCCGATGGCGGTGATGATATTTATTTGCACAACAGGCAAATGCGTAAAGTTTTCGATGGTGATGAAGTTCTCGTCAGGTTAAGTGGTGAGCAGTATCGGGGGAAAGAAGAAGGCGCCATTATAGAAGTCTTATCGCGCAATACGTCGCAATTGGCAGGACGTTTTTTTAATGAAAATGGATTGCAATTTGTCAGGCCGGAAAATTCCCGAATTACACAGGACATCATGGTTCCTTTTGGTAGTTACGGTGGTGCCAAACATGGACAAATAGTGGTGGTGGAAATCACCTTGCAACCGGATAAAAATCGTTTGCCGGCTGGTCGCGTCATTCAGGTTTTGGGCGACCATATGGCTCCTGGAATGGAAATCGAATTAGCGATACAAGCACACGGTATTCCGAATTTTTGGCCAGAAGATGTTAAAAAAGAAGCATCGCAACTATCTACAGAAGTTTCTGCTCAGGACAAAAAACATCGAGTTGATTTGCGCGATCTTCCGTTGATCACTATCGATGGTGAGGACGCGCGTGATTTTGATGACGCTGTTTATTGTGAAAAACGCCGAGGTGGATGGCGTTTGTTTGTCGCGATTGCGGATGTGTCACATTATGTTGCTGTTGATTCTGCATTGGATAAAGAAGCAATTGCACGCGGAAATTCTGTTTATTTCCCTGATTTTGTTGTGCCCATGTTGCCCGAAGCTTTATCCAATGGATTATGTTCATTGAATCCGGATGTTGATCGTTTATGCATGGTTTGCGAAATGAATATCAGCCCGGCAGGTCGAATTACGGCGTATGAATTTTATGAAGCGGTTATGCATTCGCATGCACGATTGACTTATACCAAAGTGGATAAATTGTTGCGCGGTAAGGATGCTGAATCTGATCAGTTAAGAGCTGAATACTCAGCTGTAATGCCGGGTATTGAACGACTGCAAAAATTATTTGAATGTTTGCGTGAGGCAAGGGATGCGCGTGGTGCAATCGATTTTGAAACTGTTGAAACGCGCATCATGTTTAATGACGAAAGAAAAATTGAACGCATAGTTCCGATTAAACGTAATGATGCACATAAATTAATTGAAGAATGCATGTTGTGTGCGAATGTGTGCGCGGCTGCTTTTCTTGAAAAGCATCAACTGACAGGACTCTATCGTGTTCATGAAGGTCCATCGGAACAAAAACTGGCAAATTTACGACAATTTTTAGCTGAATTGGGATTTGGTTTGGGTGGAGGTGACAGGCCATCTTCAGCGGATTATCAACAAGTGATGCAAATGATACAGGGCAGAAGTGATGCTCATTTGATTCAGACTGTGATGTTGCGCAGTATGCGACAAGCCATGTATCAAGTTGAAAATCATGGTCATTTTGGATTGGGGTATGACGCTTATACACACTTCACTTCGCCAATTCGCCGTTATCCTGATTTGTTGGTTCATCGAGCAATTCGTTCGGTTATTCGCAGTGACAAACCTTCTACACATGTGCGCAGGGTTGCATCCGCGAAAGCTATACCATTAAGAAAAATTTATCCGTACAGCATTAGCGATATGTTGATGTTTGGTGAGCAATGTTCACGTACCGAGCGTCGTGCTGATGAAGCTACCCGTGATGTCATCAGTTGGCTGAAGTGTGAATTTTTGCGCGATCAGGTAGGTGGTTTATATGAGGGGCATGTCAGTTCAGTGACAAGTTTTGGCTTGTTTGTTGAATTGAATGATCTCTACGTTGAAGGCTTGGTGCATATTACATCTTTACCGCACGACTATTATCGATTTGAACCTGCGATGCATAGATTAATCGGTGAAAGAACCCGGCGTGTGTTTGGTTTGGGTGATGATTTAATGGTTAGAGTGGTCGGTGTTGATCTGGATAATCGCAAAATAGATTTTGAATTGGAATCTGTTGTGAGCCAGCATAAACAAAAAGCATCGACAGGCAAGACGACTACCAAATCTGCAACTAAAAATGCAGCCAGCGCTTCGACTAAAACAGGAAAAAACAAAACTGCTAAAAAAGTAACTGATAAAACACCGAGTAAAACAACCAGCAAGGCAAAATCAACTGGAGGTAAAACCAGTGGCACTCAGGCTAAAAAGACGACAAGTAAACCAAAGGCGGCAGCAGTTCAGCCTGTCGCGCCAAAGAAGACTAAAGCGAGTGCTGTCACCGCTAAGAAGAAAAATGTTTCTGCGAAAAAAGTGGTTAAAAATAATGCGAAGAATCCATGACGGAAGTTATTCTTTGAATGAGGACAATAGTGAAAACTGAACTTCTTTTTGGGTTGCATTCTGTTCAGGCGGTTTTAAAAACGGCGCCACAGAGGATTTTAAATCTGTATGTATTGCAGGGTAGAAGTGACCAGCGCTTGCAAAAAATTTTACATTTGGCTGAAGCCAATGGCATCGCTGTTGCTAATATCAGCAGACAAAAACTGGATGATATGTGCAATGATGAAAATCATCAGGGGCTGGTTGCTGTTTGTAATCCGGGCGAAGTACAGGATGAAACTTTTTTATTTAAATTAATAGAACAACTTTCGGAGCCTGCTTTTTTATTGATTTTGGATGGTGTCACTGATCCTCATAATCTGGGC
>CAMLRJ010000584.1 GCA_946482345.1 uncultured Cellvibrio sp. | reverse complement strand
CGCTGCTTATACTAGAAGTTTACTTACAACTTTAATGATTGAATCTTCATTCAAGTATGGATGCATTGGAAGACTAAACACTTGGCTACTTAATTTTTCTGCAACAGAACACTCAGACTTTATATCCACTAAATGATTTAGTGCCGTTTGCTGATGCATACATTTGGAGTAATAAATCATCGTAGGCACCCCAACAGATTTAAGTTTAGTCATTAATTCATTTCGACCTGGATTTATAAGCGTATATTGAGCCCAAGAACTCAAATAGCCTTCCGGCACTTGCGGCGTTATGAAATGATCTTTTAACGACTCAGTATAATATGCGGCCACTTTATTTCTTGATTGCAGTTCCTGAGGGAAGACTGCTAACTTCTCCAACAAAATCGCAGCTTGAATTGTATCGAGCCTACTATTGACGCCTATACGAACATTATCGTATTTGTCGGCACCTTTTCCGTGCACTCTGAATGAACGAAGCAATTCTGCAATGGCATCACTATCAGTGAAAATAGCACCGCCATCACCATAACAACCTAAGGGTTTAGCAGGGAAAAAACTAGTTGTTGCAATATCACCAAAACTTCCTGCTTTTTTTCCATTAATCGCACCACCAAAACCTTGAGCAGAATCTTCAATTAATTTCAAATTGTATTTTTTGGCAATGGCTTCTATTTTGGGATAATCAGCGGGCAACCCAAAAAGATCTACTGCAATAATTGCTTTCGGCTTCAGTTTATTTTCGTTGATTGTTTTTATGATGGCCGCTTCGAGCTTCATAGGGTCGATATTGAAAGTACGCTCATCGGAATCTATAAAAATTGGGGTAGCTTTTGCAAAAGCAACAACTTCAGCTGTGGCAAAAAACGTGAACGTGGGAACAAAGACAGCATCACCCACACCTATATCAAAAGCCATCAGAGCCAACTGAAGTGCATCAGTACCATTTGCACAAGAGATGCAATGCTTTACTCCGACGTAGTCAGCAAGTTTTTCTTCTAACTCTTGAACTTCCGGCCCCATAATATAGTGGCCATGATCAAGAACTTTTTGAATGCGCGCATCAATTTTTTCTTTCAGATGAGCGTATTGTGCTTTTAAATCAATAAATTCCATACCAATAGATTCTTCAACAGGTTTCAGTTAACTGGATTTAAACAGCTGACCATTTCTGAGCTCATAAACATCGTGTGTGTGAGGGCAATTAATTGTTGCATCACCTTCGATAGGCAAATCGAGTTGCTCACCAAATTCACTCATCCAACCAATTTGTTTTGCGGGAACACCCACCATTAGCGCATACGGCTTCACATCCTTATTAACTACCGCACCTGCGCCAACAAATGCAAACTCCCCAATAGTGACACCGCATACTATTGTGCAGTTTGCTCCCAAGGTCGCCCCTTTTTTCACCAAAGTATTTTTGTATTCACTTTTGCGCTCTATTAGTGAGCGGGGATTGTATACATTCGTGAAAACCATACTTGGCCCACAAAAAACTCCTTCTTCAAGATATACGTTGTCATACACAGAAACATTATTTTGAATTTTGCAGTTATCGCCAATAACAACTTTATTGCCTACAAAAACATTTTGGCCAAGCGACACTCCTTTACCAATTTTCGCCCCGCTGCATACGTGCACAAAATGCCAGACACGCGACCCCTCTCCAATTTCAGCTCCTTCATCAACTATCGCACTTTCGTGTTTGGAGTACCCCATTTTACTTCACCAGCATATCTACGAAGGGGTGATGATCTCCTGAAAGTGGAGAAAGTTTCGCAGAACGGATATGAGAGACTGTCTCGATGGCGACACGGTTTTCTTCAAGTCCAAAACCTCTTCCAGCAAGAATCTCTTTGTAGCTTATTGTGTGCAGATCGGTGAAACCATCTGAAAACTCGATTGATTCGCCGTTAGCGGTAATCGCGCGGTAAGTACGCTGGCCTGCTGTCCGCACCTCTTTCGGAATATCATTTACATCAACAGAAAGGAACCAGCGAACTCTGGCTTTTTCATACTCTAAATAGCCTGCAGCTTTCGTTGGAGAAATATAGTGAACCTTATTGCCTTGCAGCACGCCGAATACGAAGTGCAGCATATCGTAAAAATGCACTCCAATATTTGTTGCTATTCCACCAGATTTATCTTCATTCCCCTTCCAAGATTGCAAGTACCAATGGCCCCGAGATGTTATATAGGTCAAATCTACTTCGTATTTTTTATCACTTTTGGTTAGCGCTACTTTTTCTTTCAACGCAATGATTGCAGGGTGCAACCGAAGTTGCAAAATCGTATTTACCTTGCGTCCTGTGTCTTTTTCTATTGCTTGTAACCCATCAATATTCCATGGGTTTAGCACCAAGGGCTTTTCGCATATCGCATCAGCATCCGAGCGAAGCGCAAAGCGCATATGCGAGTCATGCAAATAATTGGGTGAGCAAATAGACATATAATCTATTTTCTTGTTGTTTTTTGATCGGCGCAACTTATCAACATGACGATCAAATATTTCAAATTCAGTAAAAAAGTCAGCATCAGGAAAATAGCTGTCAATAACACCTACTGAATCGTTGACGTCCATAGCTGCTACGAGATCATTATTTGTATCACGAATGGCTTTCATATGTCTTGGAGCTATATAACCAGCAGCACCAATTAACGCAAAATTTTTCATTTCGATTTCCTATTTTCCAGATATTTTTTAAAGTCTTGCATCAACCGCAGATTTAGGGAGCACATGCTTTACATCAAAAAGCACATGATTTGTTTTACCTAAAGCACGAATTCCATCAGCACCCATGTCTTTGAACTGGCTATGTGCTACACACACAACTATTGCATCGTAAGTATTTTTTTGAGGATGGCCAATTAATTTAAGTCCATACTCATGCTGA
>CAMLRJ010000583.1 GCA_946482345.1 uncultured Cellvibrio sp. | reverse complement strand
AACTCTTACGCCACCTTCACCTTGTACAGGTTCAACCAATATTGCAACTATATTGTGATGTTCATTTAATGCAGCTTCAACAGCAGCGACATCGTTGTAAGGCACTCTGATAAAACCTTCTACCAAGGGCTCAAAACCAATTTGCACTTTGGTGTTTCCGGTTGCGCTTAATGTTGCCAGAGTTCTGCCATGAAAGCTGTTGGCCATCACAATCACAGATGGATTTTTAATGCCTCTTTCATTGCCATATTTTCGTGCAATTTTAATTGCCGCTTCGTTAGCTTCTGCACCGGAATTGGAAAAAAAAGCTTTATCCATTCCGGATAAGTCAATTAATAATTTTCCCAATTGCTGTTGTTGGGGAATGTTGTAAAGATTGGAGCAGTGAATCAATGTTGCTGCTTGTTGGCTGATGGCAGCAGTGACAGCTGGATGTGAATAACCCAGGCCGCATACGGCGATTCCGCTAATCGCATCCAAATAGCTTTTACCCTGGTCATCCCACACGCGGCTACCTTCGCCCTTTGTCAGGGTTAAAGTTCGGGTGCCGTATGTGTTCATCAGGCTAGTCATCATTGTCTCCAAAAAAACAAATCACCTTTAGCCAAATAAAGGGCTAATCGAAGGTTTTAGTTAGGGGGATTAACCAGAAAATAGATGGCAAATATATAAGTTATTGCTGTGATTGGCAAATTTGGCCTGGAGGATGCTCATTGAGCTCATTTGTGTTGTTTAAAGTGCCTAAGCTATTTCCAACAACTTGATGGTTGATCAGGCTTTTTTCACAAATTCAGATTTCAGCATCATTGCGCCTATGCCTTCGATTCGGCAATCAATGTCATGGTCGCCATTCACCAGTCGCAATATTTTCACTTTGGTTCCTACTTTCGCCACAGATGATGTTCCTTTGATTTTTAAATCTTTTATCAGAGTAACAAAGTCGCCTTCGGTAAGCGGGTTACCATTGGAATCACGCACTTGTTTGGTTATTTCTGGCTCTTCGCTGACTTGTGCTTGCGGTGACCATTCGTATGCGCACTCGGGGCAAATCAGCATGCTTTGGTCCTGATATGCGTAAGGCGAGTTGCACTTTGGGCAAGGTGGAAGTTGTGTCATGGATAAATCTCCGGTGAGAGCTAAAAATAAAATGTTTCATTTTTCAAATATAAAAAAGGCTATTTCCGCAGTGTTTTTGCTGCGGAGCAAAATGCAAGGCATCAAACGTTATTCATTGGTTGCTTTGTGTTTGATTGGTATAGGTGACTCCATGCTTCTCGAGGTATTCGCGGATTAATTGCCGCACTACTTGGGACGGAGTGACATCTTGCGATGCGCAAAGCTGCTCAAAGGCATCTTTTTTTGTGGGGTCGATCAGCACCGTAAGGCGCGCGGTCTTCTGTTCCATATGCTTATCATCTGTTGGAAAGTTTGGTGTCTGCTCTAAGAATACACTATGTGACTATAAGTATAACAACATTATAATGTAATTAGCATTAAATGTTAATTTTGATTATACTAGGCAGTAAAAATAGGCCTGTATTTAAAGAGACAATATTTTCTATGAAGTTTTCTGAATTAACGCAAGCGGTCGATAGCAATCAAATAGTGCACGTGGACATCATGAGAAACCCTGCGGTTCTTTCCGAGTGGGTAATTTGGGTAAGAAATTCTGATGGGAAAAGTTTTTTACTGTCCGATGAGTTGGATAAAGCAATCGTAAGCCATGACGTGGATCATTTAATCCTGCTTCTTCGCGCAACCGGAATCAAACAGGTTGGAATTAATATTTAACGGTGTTGTATGAGTGTGCTCGATATGTTTTTTAAAAGTGATTCTGCATATAAAGGCAAATTAATACACATCGATATGGATTCTTTTGGTGAAATTTGGGTTATTGATTATCCAGATCACCGCATCTTAAGCTTTGGGTCTATCTATGAACAAAGTGCATATTCATTTGATCATCCGTATCAATTGTTTCATGAATATACTCGTATCATGATGTTGGCATTGAGCTATTTATCGCCCAGACATGTCACTCTTATCGGGTTGGGAGGTGGTAGTTTATTAAGAAGTTTGCACCATTGTTTGCCGGATGCATGCTTTCATGTGATTGAACTTCGTCAAAAAGTTTATGAGACAGCAAAAAACTATTTTGATATCCCGATTGATAATCGGGTTAACTATTCCATTCAGAATGCCGCCGACGAAATTGCGACATTACCCCACAAAAGTACAGATATTATTTTTTCCGATATCTATGATGCTTACGGCATGAGTTCTCTACAAGTTCAACATGCATTCCTTCGTCATTGCTCACGAGCTCTTTCCTCAGAAGGATGGCTGGTGATCAATTTTCATCGGCTGCCTGATATTGAATCAGCTTTTTTCAAATATTTGTTGGATCACTTTGGAATCATAAAAATTTGCTCGGGAAGGCAGTTTAACCATGTGGTGTTTGCCGGAAAACCACTTTCCATTAATCGTTCTCTGATCGCGGAAAGAATTGCAAAACTGGAATCTTTGATTGAGCAACCTTTTCAACCTTTATATTCAAGGATGAATCGCATAAGTAAAGGATAATAAATATGAAAGCGTCCACAACTTCACTTTTGCTGTATCAACTGGATATAAATCATGCTTGGTAATGAACAGATTCTTAATTTTAAAAAATGGGGATTTTTGGTTCTGCCCGAATTTGCTCCTGCAGAATTTTGTCAGTCACTGTTGGATTTGGTGGAAATACAAATAAAACAAAAAAAATTTCCTGTCGAGTATGAAGCTGACACGGGATATCCGGGTGCGCCCAATTCGCGCACTGACGAAGGAGGTTTAACACCACGAAGATTATTGGCCGCTACAGAAAGAGATCCAAGATTTTTGTCTTGGGCAACT
>CAMLRJ010000582.1 GCA_946482345.1 uncultured Cellvibrio sp. | reverse complement strand
CCGGATATTCCAGGAATTAATTCCAATTTAATTGTGGATTACAACGATGGTGCTTTCACCGCAGAAGTCACTGCTGATTATTCACGCGGAATGTTGTCAGGGCAAATTCATGCGGGTGTCACTAATCGTACAGTGAATGCAGATGGAACTCTTGCTGAAACTGCAGCTGAAAATAATGAATTGGTTGTGTTTGGTGATGGTGAATTAACGATTCAAATTGCTCCATGGTTGCAAGGTACTGCGGGTGTTCGTTTTGATCCTAATGGAGAAATTACAGTTATTGGTCGAATTGGTTTGCCTGATGAGTTGGAAATTTTTGCGCGTCGGGAAATTAATCGTTCGATTTTTAATATCGCAGTACAGGCGCCCATTTTTCCCGGCATTGTTGCGGAAGTTGGCGGTGGTTTAAGTGCGACGGCGGGTATTGGTCCTGGTGTAATTGATCAATTAACTTTGCAAATTGAATATAACCCCGCACATGAAGAAGACACACACATTACCGGTGATGCGCATTTGAATATTCCTGCAAATGCAGGTTTGCGTTTGAATGTTCGTGCAGGTATTGGTTTGGGAATTACCGGTGCCAGTGCAACTGGCGGCCTGGATATTGGCGGTACGCTCGGAATTGAAGGTGCAGCAGAAGCGGGTGTGCATGTTGATTGGACACCGGCAACCGGTTTGGATATCACTGCAGAGCTTGCCGTGCATGCACAACCCAGTTTCACTTTTGATATTGGTGGCTATGTCAGTGTGCGTGCGCTTGGCTTTGAGGTTTACGATAATCGTTGGGAATTTGCATCTTATACGTTTGGTTCTGATTATCGATTCGGCATTCGTTTACCGATTCATTATCACGAAGGTGAACCCTTTGATATTTCAACGGACGACATAGTATTTGAAGTGCCTGATATAGATACAGATCAATTATTAAGTGGTTTAATCGAGAGGATTGCCTGATGGACATGCTTATTCATGAACAACTCACTGCTGCAGTACAAGCTCATGTGCGTGGAAATTTATCAGCGGCAGAAAATGCGTACAAAGCAGTATTGAGTTTAAATGCCAATCACGCTACTGCACATAATAATTTGGGTTTTGTGTATGGACAAAAAGGTGAATGGCAAAATGCAATTGACCATTTGCAAACAGCGACTCAACTGAAACCTGACTATGCCACCGCAATGTCCAATCTGGGACAAATTTATTTTTCAATAGGTGAACAAACAAAAGGAATTGAATTGTTGGAAAAGGCTGTTCAATTGGATCAACACGATCCACAAAATTGGCATAATTTTGCGCGCATCAGCTTGCTCATTGGCAAGTACCAACAAGCCGAATACGCATGGTGGCGTGCGCATAATCTGCAACCAAAAAATACACAGTATTCAGTGAATCTCGGCATCGCTATAGCAGCACAACATCGTTTTGCTGACGCTGAAAAAATTTATCAGGCAGTATTGAATATTGATCATCGAAATTTCAACGCATTATTACAATTGGGGATTTGTTGGCTGTTGATGAAAAACTATGGCAATGCAAAAAATGCATTATTAAATGCCTATGTTATCAATCAACAGGATTCTTCAGTATTACGTCACCTTTATCTGGTTGAACTCAGCTTGGGTGATAAAAAAATGGCGGCATCCTATTTGCAAAAATTACTCAAATTATTTCCGGATGATCATGAATCCAGACTTGACTATGCACTGATACTGCTTGATTTAAAAGAGTTTGATTTGTTAAGGCAGGAAAGGGATGCCCTTGTAAAAATAAATCAGCCGTCGGAAAGATTGAATCATTATTTAGTGATAATTGATGAGCAGTTGGGGTAAATTATTTTTTATAAAATCCTTGGCTATATTTGGATTGTAATATCGGAATAATAAATTGCACGCCCACTTATCTCGTGAGCATGCAATTCAAATGATTAATAACTCTCATCCTCACCCGGCAACATCACCATCCAGCCCACGCCGAATTGATCAGTTACCTGGCCATATAAAGGTGACCAGAAAGTTTTCATCAGGGGCATATCCACTTTTCCACCATTGCTGGCGAGTGCAGAAAAAATCCGGTGGGCTTCATTTTCATCAGGAACGGTAAGTGACAGACGGAATCCACTGAATTTTTCTACATCATTACAACCGTCGGATGCCATGATGTTGATGTCGCCTAAACTGAATTCGGCATGCATGACTTTATGTTCGAAACCGGGTTGTAGTATTTCTGCTGGAACTGGATCGGGGCTTTCATTAAAGCGAATTAAAAATTTAATTTCTGCGCTTAAGTGTTGTTGATAAAACTTGAGTGCTTCATCGCAACGGCCTGAGAAAAATAAATAATTATTCACAGCAACTTTGCGCATGGCGATAGTTTGGCGGAGTGCATTTTCATGAGCGGCTGCCTTGCCATCGACATCGACTTCGGCAAAATCTTCGATGCTGTAGAAGTTGCGAATTTCTATATCAGAGATTTCGTCTTCCATAGGGTTAGGACATTTTTTTACCCATTCGATTGCTTCTTCCATTGAATTGACATTCCAGATCCAATAACCGGCAATAATTTCATTGGTTTCGGTGAAAGGCCCGGTTGTGACAATACGTTTTGTGCCGTCGAATTTCACTCTGAATCCTTCGCTGCTGGGTTTGAGTCCATCACCGGATTCCATAATGCCGGCACTCACCAGTTCTTCGTTAAATTTTCCCATAGCAGTTAATAATTCTTCGCTTGGCATTTTGCCTGCCTCGGAACCGGGGGAAGCTTTTACCATGACCATGACTTTCATTGTGAGATCTCCTGTGGATGATTGTTCGGGTTTTGTTACTTCTGGCATATAGTCGAACGGGTTTTGAAAGAATCGACAGATTAGCCGACATTTATTTATGGTTTTTGTCTGGA
>CAMLRJ010000581.1 GCA_946482345.1 uncultured Cellvibrio sp. | reverse complement strand
CTGGTTGAAAATGCAATTAAACATGGCATTGCCCGTCGCCGTTTGGGTGGCAAAATTCGCGTAAGCGCCGATTCTATTTCGCCCAATCGTTGGCGATTACAAGTGGAAAATCCCACAGCAGAATTGCCTGCAGAACAGGAAAGCAATGGCATAGGTTTAAAAAATGCACGCGACCGTTTAATGGCCGCCTTCGCAGATAATGCAAGTTTGCAACTGCAATTTTCAGGCACAGTAATCGCAACAGTGGAGATGCCTTTATGAATATTGTGATAGCAGATGATTCACGCTTGGCTCGCAAAGAACTGGCTGGATTACTAAGCGAACAAAGCCGTTATGAGATTGTCGGTGAAGCTGTCGATGTGAAATCAGCATTGGAAATAATTAATCAATTAAAACCCGATTTATTACTATTGGATATCCATCTACCCGATGGCAGCGGTTTTGATGTATTGGAACAAGCCGAGCATATTCCAAAAGTAATATTCACTACCGCTTACGAACAACACGCATTGCGCGCCTTTGAAGTCAACGCGTTAGATTATCTATTAAAACCCATTACGTCCGAACGTTTATTTCAAGCTCTGGAAAAAATGGAAGCGGATAAAAGTAGTTTCAACACACAAACACACACCACCAATCGAAAAGCGGATGATCATTTATTTATTCGCGAGGGCGAGCGTTGCCATTTTGTGAAATATCACGAAATTCGTTTGTTACAAGTCGATGGCAATTATGTTCGACTTTTTTTTCGCAACACCAATGCCATGATGTCACGCTCATTAAATTATGTTGAGGAAAGGCTCGACCCACAGATTTTTTTCCGAGCTAATCGCCAACAGATTATCAACCTGAATTTTATCGCGAATATAGAACCCTGGATTGGCGATGGTTTGTTGATTCAAATGGAAGACGGGACAAAAGTGGAAGCTTCCAGACGCCAGGCGCGTGAATTAAAACAGCGCCTGGAGATCTGACAATTAAATTTATTTCAACAGATAAACCACATACAGCTGCGCAGTAATTTTCATTTTACCTGGTTCAAAAGGTTCACCTGAATCAGCCATTTCTGCACGTATCGCCATTTTATTTGAAGAGCTACCCATTAATTGACGATTCGGAACCAGCTTCCAAACCTCTTCACCGCGAAGATTAAATTCCGAAATAGACCAGGGCTCACCCACTGATTTACCTTGTGATTTGGCCAAACGCTCGGCACGTTCACGCGCATCTTTCATAGCAGCAGCCTGCACTTTTTCTTCAACGGATTTTTTATCGGCCAAGGTCAAATGGGTATTAATGGTTTCCGATATTTTTGCATCTACCATAGCTTTCATCATATCGGGATACTTTTTTAAATCACGCAGAGTAATATCCACTTGTCGCGATACATTATTACCCACCAATACTCGCTGATTGTCTTTGTACTCATATTCAGGGCGGATATTTAATGCCGTAGTCGCTATATCATCCGATTTGATACCAAATTTTTTCACAACATCTATCAACAAACGGGAACGGGCATCCACGTCAGCCTTGGCTTTGGCGAGGTCAATATTCAATGCCTGTATGCTCAATGAAAAATTCATAGTGTCAGGTTCAACCTCCAATTCAGCAGAACCTTCAACATAAATATGCGGTTGAACAGGCAGGGGATTTGCAGAAACACTCAGACTTAACAGCAAGGACAAAAAAATAGATATAGCGATTTTCATAATAAGCTCCATGTAAAAAATCGGATTACGACACTTTTGGATTTAATAAGCCAGTTAAAAAATGTAACCTGTGTTTAATTTGAGGCACAATGTGATTTTACTTTAACCAGACCTTATGAACGAATTCGATCTGCATCAACTCGCCAGAGATATAAAACTCTGGGGCCGTGAACTGGGCTTCCAGCAACTTGGCATTACCGATATACATCTGGATGCAGAAGAAATCCGCCTGCAGGAATGGCTAGCCAAAGGCTATCACGCCAGTATGCAATGGATGACAGCGCACGATCAAAAACGTTCACGCCCTGCTGAATTAATACCCAATACAGTTCGCGTTATTTCGGTACGAATGGATTATCTACCCGGCGACACAGAACAAATTAAAATTTTAAAAGATCCCACCAAAGCCTATATTTCGCGCTACACACTCGGGCGCGATTATCACAAATTAATTCGCAAACGCTTGTCGATACTGGCAGAAAAAATTGATGCTTCATTGCCTGATGATTTTCCACTCAAAGGACAACACCGCGCGTTTGTCGATAGCGCACCGGTAATGGAAAGGCCTCTCGCAGAAAAAGCCGGATTGGGTTGGGCAGGTAAACACACATTAATTATTAACAGCAAAGCAGGTAGCTGGTTTTTTCTCGGTGAAATTTTTAGTTTTTTACCTTTGCCGGTTGATCAACCCGAAGAAAAAAATCAGTGCGGTGAATGCACTGCCTGCTTAAAAGTCTGCCCTACCGATGCTTTTCCAAAACCCTATGTGTTGGACGCGCGTCGCTGTATTTCCTATCTCACCATCGAACATCAAGGCAGCATTCCTGAAGAGTTTCGCGAGCCCATAGGCAACCGAATTTTTGGCTGCGATGATTGCCAGGCAATTTGCCCCTGGAACAAATACGCAAACTTCACTCAGGAAAAAGATTTTCATCCGCGCCACAGTTTGGACAAAGCCGATTTGATTGATTTGTTTTTGTGGACTGAAGAAGAGTTTCTGCAAAAAACCGAAGGCTCTGCGATTCGCCGCGCAGGTTATGATGGTTGGTTGCGCAATATCGCAATTGGATTAGGTAATGCACCCAGCGATGAAAAAATAATTCAGGCATTAACAATAAAACGCGAAGATGTTTCTGACATGGTGAAAGAACATATTGATTGGGCCTTGGTGCAACAACAAAATCCTAATCGTCG
>CAMLRJ010000580.1 GCA_946482345.1 uncultured Cellvibrio sp. | reverse complement strand
TGAATTTTGTTTCTGCATGGATAAAGATTGAAAACAAACCTATCCAATTAAAAAGTTTTTGATGGATTGAGGTTTAACGCAAAATCTTATCCATCGCTTTTCCTTTTGCCAATTCATCAACCAGTTTATCCAGATATCGTATGTTTCGCATAAGCGGATCTTCTACTTCTTCCACTCGCACACCGCAAACCAGACCTCTGATAAGCGAAACTTTTGGATTAATGGCAGCCTGGGCGAAAAAACTCTCGAAATCAGTTTGAGAATTGATGTGTCCTTCCAGTATTGATTCTGTGTAGCCTGTCAGCCAGCAAATGACCTGATCCAATTCAATTTTTGTACGACCTTTTCGTTCCACTTTCTGCAGATACATTGGGTATACCTTGGAAAAAGCAGTAGTGAAAATGCGATGTTTGGATTCCATATGCGTTAAATACCTTCTGCACTTCTAAAATGCGCTACCAGCGCATTGGCATGACCATGGCCCAAGCCATGTTCGTCTTTCAAATAAGCGACCATTTCCATGTGCTTAAGTTGTTTTTGCTTTTTCAGTAAATCCAGCCAATGCTTGATTGGAAAGCCATACTTTTTTTCGATAGATGGAAAATAAGATGCTGGCCCTTTGACTTTCTCTTGATCGGACATATTTAATTTCCCTGGTAAATTATCATGCTGTGCATGGAATATTAGTGCTACAAAGAATCAACTTATTAAAAAAACAATCTTCGAATTCTATGTAGAGTTCAACAGCTTATCAATTTCAGCAATAGCATCGGTGTCTTCCAATATGCGGTTGGAAAGCATGGTTTTTTTATTGACGAGTTGTTCACGAAATTCAGGGCACAGCTTTCCGGATAGCCTGTAACGTTCGAGACCTCTTTTAATTTCTAAAAGTGTAAAACCTAAGGTCTTGCCACGCTCAATAAAATGTAAATCCTGAATTTGTGCTTTTCCATAGCGTCGATAACTGTTGGTTTCTCGGGTCGGCGGTGTTAACAAACCAATTTTTTCGTAATACCGCAATGTATCACGAGAAACCCCCATCACATTTTCGAATTCCGAAATTTTCATCTTCGCTCTCTTGACTGTGGAGTTACTACACACTTTACCATAGATTAAAACATGGGGAATAAAGATGAAAATTACGCAAATCAGAAGTGCAACTTTAATACTTGAAATAAATAGAAACACTATATTGGTTGATCCGATGTTAGCGAAAAAAGGGACATTGCCACGACTGCGCTATTTTCAGAGTAATCTGCGAAATCCTTTAGTTGAACTACCTGAAAAATTTAAACAATTGGAAATGCAGATTGACTACGCGCTTATTACCCACTGTCAAAAAGGACATTTTGATCATCTGGATAGATCAGGTGTTCGGTGGCTGAGAGAACGTAAAATTAAAACATTTTGCACTGCACATGACTATAACTATCTGACCAAGAAAGGCATTATTACTCAACAACTTCCGGAAAAATTTGGCTCATTTTTTAATGGTAGCATTCAACTAATCCCAGCCAAACATACCACTGGATGGTTAACGCCTTTTATGGAACATGGTGTAGGTTATTTTATTCAGCAGGACAATGAACCCAGCTTGTATCTTATGGGGGACACAATACTGACAGATGACATAAGAGAATTTATTCAACGAAATCAACCCCAGTATATTGTCGCACCAACCGGCATGGCGCAGTTTGATATTGGCGCTCCACTCTTATTAAATGAAAACGAAATCATCGAATTAGCATCTTTAACTAATGGAACCATTATTGCGAATCATATGGATGCATTGGATCATTGCAGAATAAATCGAGAAACTTTAAAAGCACTACTTCGCAAACAAGAATTAGAGAAGCGATTTATTATTCCAGAGGATGGTGAAACTATAGAACTGTGATTAAGTTTTGCTGCTGCTTGGTGAAATGAAGCAATTTCCAACAATTTGTTGGACGATAATAATTAATCGACAGCAATAACCACTTTCCCGCGATGACCTGCTTCGCCGAATAGTTTCATTGCACTTTGTATTTCTTCCAATTTATAGGGGCCATCAATAACAGTATTGAATTTTTGTTGCTGCCACAATTGGTTAATATCCAGCAAACCTTGATTGGGTTCAAGGGCTAATATTTTCACCTGTTTTTTGTAAATCCATTTGATAAAACCTGATGTCAATAAAATGTGTAACAGGCGACGCATCTGGCCACCAACCGTAATATAAGTGCCGCCCGGTTTTAATGCTTTGAGATAACGAAAAACCGAACGACTGGTTTTGGTGTCCAATATCAAATCGTATTGTTCAGGTAATCTTGTAAAATCCTGCGTTTGATAATCAATGAACTGATCAAAACCGGCTTGCAGCATCGCGAATTTTTTATTGGCGGAATCTACGCCTGTGATGTCTGTAACACCAAAGCGTTTGGCAATTTGCACGGCCAAAATTCCTACACCACCGCCTGCACCATTAATCAGAATTTTTTGTCCCGATTGAATATTTCCACTGCGCAAACCTTGCAACGCTAAAAGTGCGGCGTGGGGAATGGCGGCAGCTTCGGTAAACGACATATCACCTGGCATTTGCGTCAACGCTGTTTCAGGCACACAAACATATTCCGCAAACGCACCAAAACCAGATGCAGAGAGGTCGCCATAAACCGCATCGCCAATTGCAAATTTCGAAACATTTTTTCCAACCGCAACCACTTCACCGGCAAGGTCAACGCCCATAATATTGAATTTGGGTTTAAACAAACCACCAATTAAACGCATATAAAAAGGCGACCCTTTTAATAGCGCCCAATCCCAATCATTAATTGCAGTGGCTTTGACTTTTACCAATAACTGATTGTCCATTGGAACCGGAATTGGGATATTGGCAATTTGTAAATTTTGCGGCGATCCATAATTTTT
>CAMLRJ010000579.1 GCA_946482345.1 uncultured Cellvibrio sp. | reverse complement strand
CGGGCGCCAAAGTACAAGCTTTCGATCCTAAAGCCATGCATGAAATACATCGTGTGTATGGCAATCGTGATGATTTGTTATTAACCGAGACCAAAGAAGCCGCACTGAATCAAGCTGATGCTTTGATACTGGTCACTGAATGGCAGGTATTTCGCGCACCCGATTTCAGCATGATTATGTCGAGCTTGAAACAACCAATAATATTTGATGGACGCAATCTTTATGACCCTGAACGTGTACGCAAATATGGTTTTACCTATTATTCAATTGGCAGACCTTGAAACATGACTGAGAATGAGATTCACGTTCAGTCTTTCATACAAGGACAAACCCGCATATTACTTAGCAGTGATATAGATGCCGATCAATGGTTGCCCTTGTGCCAAAATATAAGGTCACTTTTTCAATCTGCCGAACTACTCACACATGGTAAGGATAAGGTTGCAAAACTGAATCTTGAATTAGAAGGCAAAAGTACTGTTGTAGCGATAAAACGTTTCGGACGACAATCTTTCATCAAAGACTGGTACGACCAACGACACAAATCCAAAGCAGTTCGCTCATTGGAAGCCGCTGTTTACTTGCTGAATCACCAAATCAACACTCCTCAACCACTGGCCGTCATAGATTATTGGCAAAACGGTCGTTTGATTGACAGCTATTATTTGTCACAGTTTGAAAATGCCATTTCATTTCGTGATGCATTATTAAGTGTTTATCACGACACTTGTGACTCATCGAAATTAATGGAACTGCTGTACAGGGTTGCTCCAGCTGTCAAAAAAATGCATGACGCAGGATTTCAACACGGCGACATGGGGAATCAAAATATTTTATTACCCAAATCAGCTGATGGCGGCTGGGCCGAACCTTGTTTTATTGACTTGAATCGCTACAGCATCAATACCAGCGGATTAAATGCGCAAGCACGTGCATTTGATTTATCGCGCCCCATATTACCGGGTAATTATTTAAAATTTTTTTTACAAATCTATTCCGGAAATCAAGAACCGGAAAGCGAATTAAACCGATGGCAAGATAAATACCGTCGCCAATTTACACGCCACAGACAAACACGAAAGCTACGGCATCCGTTTCGTTATTTTTTGAAAAAACGCCCACCGCCAGATCATCGTGCTTATCCAGATGACAAAGACTACTGGTTGTGGGACGAAAAAACATCACAACCCATGATCGCACTCTCCAAACAGGAAAAAAATCGTCAACGTAATTTTGCCGATATGTTTCGTATAGCTTTTCGCTGCTTGCAAAATGCTTCTGGAATCTGGAAGAACTATCGACAATTACGCGCGCAAAGTTTTTTACAGCCCTGTGAGTTAAAGGGGCGTATAGGATTATCCTTACATCCGCATCAGGAATACATAAGCACAGAAATATCACTGCTTAATAAGCTGGGCAAACCGCCTGTCTGGATTCGTTTTTATTGCCACGAACAAGAAGCCGATTGGCAAAAAACTATCGACTATATTGAGACTTTAGTTAGTCAACAATTTGATGTATCTGTAGCCCTTATTCAAGACAGACAAGCAGTCTTGCAACCTGGGATCTGGCGATTATTTCTTGACTACATTATTCCGCGTATTGCCAACAGAGTTAGTCAGATAGAAGTAACTCATGCATTTAATCGTGTTAAATGGGGCATTTGGAATCAAACAGAATGGCAACATCTTATGGCAGCTGTTTGGGAATACCAACAACGTTATCCTGAATTGAAATTTCTTGGGCCAGCATGCATTGATTTTGAATATGCACCAGTCATTTCTGCCTTATCCGATCTATCAACACATTTTCCCAATTGGCGGTTGAGTGGTTTATCTCATTTGCTTTATGTTGACAGACGAGGCGCGCCTGAAAATAAACAGGGTTCATTTTCAACACTGGAAAAAGTTGTTTTACTGAAAGCAATAAATCAACACATGTTGGCCTGCAAAGATAAACTCGTCATCTCCGAAGTTAACTGGCCGATTGAAAATACCCATATCTGGTCTCCAATTGTTTGCCCTTACGAAACAGCTTATTGGCAAACACGTGCATCAGGCGAAAATGAAGAAAAATATGCACACTTCATGTTGCGCTATTTAATGATTACTATTTGTTCAGGACATGTTGATCAGGTTTTTTGGTGGCGCTTATCGGCGCATGGTTACGGACTCATTGATGATCAGAATAATTTTCGCGAACGCCCGGCGTTTGTTGCTTTGCAATTTTTATTGTCACTGTTGGGTGAAGCTCGCTTCGAAAAAAAATGGGAAACTCCAACCGACGAATGGATTCTGGAATTTTCCAGAAATAACCAACGCTATTTAATGGCTTGGACAAGTGGTGAAAATAAAATTCCCTTTAACCATCCATTTACCCAAGCCTGGGATTATCTGGGTAACAGTATTAAATATGTTGAATTAACGGGTGCACCAATTTATGTATCAATCTTTGAATCTAAAACATCTGATCAAAGATAAGCATCCAACATAGGCTTCAATTTTTTAATCACCGACTCTTTAGTAATCAAAGCGAATCGCTCGTTATAGCTCATCGTCATCTGCTCCGCAGGTGACAGCAGATCATCGGGACTGATTCCTTGATTGGTATTGGTTTGGGCAGGTAGCCACATGGCTTTGGGAATGCCGGGCGGAAAAATTGCAAAAGAGGGAAGCTGCATCGCTTGTGCCAAATGACGTGCACCACCTTCACTACCAAAAAATACCTGACTGTTAGCAGCCAGTGCACATAATTCACGTAAAGAATTAGCTTCAATGTTAATAAAACAATGACTATCCAGCGCTAATTCCTGATGTAATTGCAGGGCAAATTGTTTTTCCTGTTCACCTGAATAATTAAATACGATCTGTAAATCTGGATACTTCTTCACCAACCAGTAGATTAATTGCTGCAAATT
>CAMLRJ010000578.1 GCA_946482345.1 uncultured Cellvibrio sp. | reverse complement strand
CAGTACTCGATCCGAATTTATCAGCGAAGAGACGCTTAATCAGCATTTGCCAGAGCCATTCGATACCCGTTGGTTCACCGAAAAATGGCGCAAGCTGATCTTGTCGAAAACGAAGAATGACGCCGGAGAAACCGAAAGACGTTTCCATCGAAAATACCTCGAACTCTGGTTGTTGTTACACATCAAGCACGAGCTCTCATCGGGCGATCTGTTTATTCCCTTCAGCGCCGAATTTGATGACTATCGCGAGCAACTGGTCGATGATGAAACGCTGGATGAAGAATTAGACGAGTACAGCGAACAAGTAGAAATGCCACTGAATGATGCGCATTTGTTTGTCACTAATTTAAAGCAGGAACTATCAGAGCGATCAAAACGGGTAGACGAGCGATTTCCATCTAATCTTCATGCCTCAATCAAAGAGGGGAAACTGTCGATCAGTCCGATAAGAAGTGAACAACCGCTCGCCGAGCTGCAAAAACTCGATGCTCTGATTACGGAAAACCTTCCTGAAGTAAGCATCATTGACATCCTGACCGACACCGAAAAGTGGCTTGGCCTTCACAAACTATTTGGGCCGATGTCAGGGAATGAAACACGTATTGATGAACCGGAAAAGCGCTTCATTACCACATTATTTTGCTATGGCTGCAATCTCGGTCCTGTTCAAACGGCCAAGTCTGTGAAAAATATGAGCCGTAAACAGATCGCCTGGCTCAACCTTCGGCATGCCTCCGAAGATCGATTGGACAAAGCGATCACCCAAGTCGTCAACGCTTACAATAAATTTGATCTGCCTAAATACTGGGGCAGCGGCAAGCACGCTTCGGCGGATGGAACGATGTGGGACCTGTACGAACAGAACCTGTTAACGGAGTACCATATTCGATATGGCGGTTATGGTGGTATTGGTTACTATCATGTATCCGATACCTACATTGCTTTATTCAGTCATTTTATTCCATGCGGTGTTTACGAAGCGGTGTACATTCTCGATGGGCTGATGAACAACAAGTCCGACATCCAGCCCGACACTTTACATGGCGACACACAAGCGCAGAGTTATCCGGTGTTTGGTCTATCACACCTGCTGGGCATCAACCTAATGCCCCGAATCCGCAACATTCAGGATTTGTTGCTTTTCAGGCCGGACAATCGCTATCGATACAAAAATATTGAGCCATTGTTTGCTGGGAGCATAGATTTCAAATTAATTGAGAGGCATCTTCGAGATATGCTGCGTGTAGTCATCTCTATCAAAAAAGGAAAAATTACAGCCTCGACTATCTTGCGACGGCTCGGAACGTACAGTCGTAAAAACAAGTTGTATTTGGCGTTCAAAGAGCTTGGAAAAGCCATCCGTACACTTTTTTTGCTTCGCTATATCGATGAAATTGAACTTCGAAAAACCATTCAATCAGCCACGAACAAAAGTGAGGAATTTAATGGTTTTATCAAATGGCTCTTCTTTGGAGGCGAGGGCATCATCGCTGAAAATGTCCGCCATGAGCAACGGAAAATCGTTAAATACAACCAGCTTGTCGCGAATATGGTGATTCTCTACAACGTTGAGAAAATGACTCACGTCCTGAAGGACTTGTCGAAAGAGCGTGTGGTAATCAACAAAGAGCTGTTGAATGGGCTATCGCCATACCGCAATTCCAATATCAACCGCTTTGGTGACTACAATCTGGACCTGGAAAGAGAGGTTCCACCGTTGGATTTTGGTATCAAGATATTGGAACCAGAAGAAACTTAAAAAGCCATATACATCAAAAGGTTAACGTCACTTTGGCGAATTTTTCCAGAATGACGGCCGACCCTCTTAATCGCCCACTCAATGGCATATACTTCCATTCAGTTATTTTTAGCCTAACGCCCCTTTTATTTGGTTGTCATACCTGCAAACAAAAGCGGCGAAAACATATGGGGGATTTTATGAAAATCTATTTATTAATTCCGTTTGTCGCAGGACTGGCGGCCTGCACGTCTATGGATCGTAAACTACCGAGCATCTCCGACATGCTACGCGAAACCACCGGACAAAATGGTCGCGCTTGCATCAGAACGAGCGACATTCGCGGTTACGGTGTTCAAGATAATGTGATTAACATCGACTCTGCCACCGATTATTACATCGCCACCGCGCACCCTGGGTGCCTGGATCTTCAAACCTCTATGGGCATTATGTTCAGTGGTGGTTTCAGCGAAATTTGTGGCGGACGTATCGATAAGATTATTACGCGAGATAACGAATGCTCAATAAATCACATCTTTAAATTTGAAAATCGTGACGCAGCCTTCGAAGCTTACGAAAAAGCCATAATGCGGCGTGAAGAATTGCGTTCTGATGAGCAGCGTTGATAGCGTGCGTCCTCGCCTTTGGCGTAAAGATTTTCACCCGATCCATGGTAGGTTCAAAATGTTCCGCTTGGCCGAAAATGTTCCAAAAATTTTTTACTTATCTATAGTGTATTTCTTTAATTCTATAGATTGTTTGTCAGTAGACAACCTGACTTTAGTTTGATTTTTTGGCAGACGCGGGTCTATTTCTATATAAACAGGTTCTTGATTGTCACCTAATTCTTTAAAAGCTTGATAAAGTTCCTTATTATCGAAACGCACATCGAAGAAATCTGGAACGGTTTCGCCTGCAATTAAATATCTAAAAGAAATAATCCATGGTAGTGGTCTCGCAGCTTCAGCAGTTGTCTCGTTAAATGGATAATCCATCCGATAACTTTCACCATTGAAGAAGCTTACACTTATGTAATCAGAATGTTTCTTTTCTGGGAATACAGGCATCCACCAGTGCGGCTTTCTATATTCTTCCCATAAACCAAATGGGATTCCATCTTTATCTATTTCTGCCAGAACTTCCGACGGCAAATCTTCAAGATATGAACGCGCGTACTTTGCCCTGTCTT
>CAMLRJ010000577.1 GCA_946482345.1 uncultured Cellvibrio sp. | reverse complement strand
TATGGGACATCCCTCATTCCGATTATGTGCAATGGAATGGCCTGGCTAACAACGCAGCGCTGGGGCCCTTGGGAAGAAATACCGGTGAAGTCATAGGTGTATTTGCAAAATTGGATTTTGAAGTCAGAGATCCGGGTTTTAGTTTGTCTGCATGGGCAACCGGCCAGGACAACAAATCAAAAAGAATTAAATTTACATCATCCGTTGACGGCATCAATCTTGAGCGTTTGGAAAGTCACTTGCGCTCATTAAAATCACCGCAATGGCCGCAAGAAATTTTGGGCAAAATTGATCAGGAAAAAGCAAGCAGGGGTCAGAGACTTTATGCTGAATATTGTCAGTCTTGTCATCAGGTAATTGATCGCAGTGATTACAAACGATTGGTAACAGCCAATATGTCGGGTTTGAATATTATTCAAACCGATCCAGTCATGGCAGAGAACAGCGTTAATTACACAGGCTATGCGGGTAACTTTACCAACACCTATTTGTCCGAAGGTGTCGGCACTTTGGTTATTCAGGATCTGGCACCGGTCGCGCAAATTTTAACGGCTGTGACCAAAGGTGTTTTGATCACACCGGATGCCGATAAAAATTGGATCCATCGACGTCTGGATCAGCTCTACATGTTCGCTGCATCACTGGCTGACAATCCAATCAAAGAGAATGTAAAACACGGCAACTATTCACCGGACACAGCAGCAAAACCTTATGAATCGTTATTGGCTTACAAAGGGCGCCCATTAAATGGAATCTGGGCCACTGCGCCTTATTTGCATAATGGTTCGGTGCCCAGTTTGTATGAATTGTTGCTACCGAAAAAACGCGAGCATGATCCGATTGAAGAAAAATTCCGATCAGATTCTTTTGTCGTAGGCAGTCGCGAATTTGATCCGGTAGAAGTCGGTTTCCGCGATGCCGGATATGCAGGCACAGTGTTTGATACCAGCTTGCCCGGAAACAGCAACAAGGGTCACGAATACGGCACCATCCACACCAACCCCGGCCAACCACAAAGAGCACTCACCGAATCTGAACGTTGGGATTTGGTGGAGTATATGAAGACTTTGTAATGAAAAAGCCGAAAATTACCCCAGCCGTCAAAGGCTGGGGGATTAAATTTCTTCTCGCGTAAACACCCATTCATTATCAACGGACATTTTTTTATTGAATGCATAGCCCTCGAGATCAAACGCTTTTAAATCGTTGGAATTTTTGATCTGATTTTTAATGATAAATGCACTCATCAAACCACGTGCTTTTTTGGCAAAAAAACTAATGATTTTATACTGGCCATTTTTACTGTCTTTAAAAATGGGGGTGATAATTTCAGCTTGCAGTTTTTCAGGTTTGACAACAGACCAGTACTCATTGGATGCCAAATTAATAATTGTTGGTTTTTTCTGGCCGGATAATTCACTGTTCAATTGTTCAGTAATCTTATCTCCCCAAAATTCATAAAGATTTTTTCCTCGAGAATTTATAAATCCGGTACCCATTTCCAATCGATAAGCCTGAATTAAATCCAGTGGTCGCAACAAGCCGTAAAGCCCGGAAAGAATCCGTAAATGCTTCTGTGCAAAATTGAAATCTTTTGTTGAAAAAGAATCTGCATCAAGCCCTGTATAAACATCGCCCCGAAATGCCAGTACCGCTGGTTTGGCGTTTTCCGGTGTAAAAGGTAAATGCCAATTCAAGAACCGATCAGCATTTAACACCGACAGCTTTTCACTGATCGACATCAACTCGCCAATTCGGGTCGCGGGTAATTTCCGTAATTGATCAATTAATAATTGCGAGTCCTGTAAAAATTCCGGTTGCGAACTGGTTTTCAATTTCCAGGGAGTTTCGAAATCGAGTGTTTTGGCGGGGGAGATAATAGCAAGCATATAATACAAGTTATCTAAGGTAATGGTTGGATATCAATTTCATAGTGATAAGTTGAAAGTTGTCGCTCGACAGTTAATGTTTGAGTTGGTAATTCAACGTCAATAAAAATAACCCTTGATCCAACAACCATAAACAACGTATTTCCCTGCTTAATAATAGACGTGAGGAGTGATGCGTCAGTTACTTTCGAACATCCCTGGCTATCCGTCTCGCCAAAAATTAATTTTTCTGAATCAGACAATAGATTGAGCTCGTTAAACCCTTCGCCTTTGTAAAAAATAAATCGCCATGGCTCATTGGATGCTATGGTTCCCATGTCCCTAATACAAAGCTGAAATGGTTTTAGTGCAAAATTCAATGGTAATTCACGTTGTTTGTTTTTATTAATGAAATCAATTTGGCTTACCATCAGTTTTGCATGGCGCAAATTCAAATCCAAATTGGGGAAATTGTTGGTTATTTCAGGGTCGGCGCTGCTGACTTTTTCAATCGCAATTAATAACTCATTGTAGTTTGCATTTTCATAGTATGTGATTGTTTGCATGTATGGAAATAATTCATCAATTTTACGCTGCTCGATTATATTTTGAATAGCACGGGGAATAGCAAAAATCCATAGCCAGACAGGTGCGGTAAAAATAATAATTTCAAATTTTCGCCAAGCTGATGCTGTTTTCCTGGTCTTGATAAAATCAACCAGGTTGAGCAATATCCCTATCAACAGAAAGGCAAGATAAATGAACAGTATCAAAAAAAACTCACCCAATCCTATTGCCAGACATCCAATTCCTGAGCAATTTGATGGCGACTGAAATAGTGTTTCAATTAATTTGTACAAAGCAATTAATAAAGGTGAGCCAAAAATAAAAAGCCAGGACCCAATGCGTAATCGGGTCATACCGCACCCAGCATATCCTTCGCATGCGCGATGGAAGATCCTGTTAATTTTTCGCCGCTCATCATACGTGCAATTTCCTGAATGCGCTCTTCGCCTTCAAGTGCAACCAGAGTGCTTTGCGCTTTGTTGTTTTTAATGG
>CAMLRJ010000576.1 GCA_946482345.1 uncultured Cellvibrio sp. | reverse complement strand
GTGCGCGCCTTGCACAGGATGCGGGTGTGGCACTGGAAGAAATTGAAAACGTATCGACATCGCTTGCGGAATTGATCCAGAACATTTCGAACGCCGCACGCCAACAAGCATCGTCTGCGGGTCACATCTCCAACACGATGAATGTTATTCAGGAAATTACCACGCAAACATCAGCAGGTACTTCAGCCACAGCGCAATCGATTGGTAACCTGGCAGCCATGGCACTGGATCTTCGTGAATCAGTAGCCGGTTTCAAATTGCCGGAAGAGGATGTGGATACACGCCGTTTTGCGCAGGCACCCGCCAATCGCAACAGCGCCAATGAATATGATTCTGAAATTATTGATCTGGATGACGAATTGTTACCGGACGATGACCTCTACTCAGAATCCAGAGCCTGATCACCCGGAGAGTTTCAAACAGGTGTTATATGGCTTGGTCACTGCGCTCGCTACCAGAACTCACCGAAGAACAATTTGCCCAATGGGGCAAATTGTTTGAAGAGCGAACGGGAATACAAATTGTGCCGCAACAAAAGCCTTGGCTGGAATCGCAGGTATTTGCGCGCATGCGTGAATTGCGATACGAGCATTATGATGATTATCTGGCTTTTGTTTCGACAGGTGTTGCCGGCAGGCTGGAGTGGGCAATTCTTGCTGACAAAGTTTCCGTTAAAGAGACCACTTTTTTTCGGCATCGTGATTCTCTGGAATATGTTCGCCACTATCTTCAGCAAAAAATTTACAACAAAACATTAACAGACAGTTTTGATGTCTGGAGTATAGGTTGCTCAACCGGTGAAGAGCCTTATTCACTGGCGATGATCATCAACGATTGTTTTGAACTGGCCAATTTAAATTCCTATTACGGTGTAACTGCCATGGATATCAGCCAAACCGCTTTGGCTGTTGCACGTAAAGGGCGCTACCAAAAACGCCGAATGGAATTAATGAAGCCGGAAGAGATTAAACGTTACTTTATTCAATGCACGGACGGCAGTTATGAAGTTGCCAGCAAATTGCGCGAGCGTGTTTGTTTTACACAAACCAATATTATCAATGCTCGCCAATTACCGAACGTGAAGGTTGATGTTATTTTTTGCCAGAATTTGTTGGTTTATTTTCGTCGCTGGTTGCGACGCGATTTATTAAATGCGTTAGTCGATCGCTTGAAACCCGGAGGACTTTTAGTCGTCGGTTTGGGTGAAGTGGTCGATTGGGAACATCCGAATATTCAGCGCACTGAAGATGATCATGTGCAAGCATATTTGCGTGTTGAGCCAAAATAAAATGAGGAACGACCTGCATGGCAGATAATCGTAATTATGCCGCTCTTGATTGGCTGGTACATGAAATCAGTGAGACCCTGAAAGAAGCGCGTCAGTCACTCGAAAGTTACGTTGAGAACCCCGGTGATACAGCAAGAATCCGTTTTTGCCTGACACACATCCATCAAGTGCATGGCAGCTTGCAGATGGTGGAATTTTATGGCGCCGCCATGCTTGCCAACGAAATGGAACAACTCACCCAAGCGATGATTGCCGGTCGCGTCAGCAATGCCACCGAAGCACAGGAAGTGTTAATGCGTGCGATATTGCAATTTCCCATTTATCTGGAACAAGTCAAACAAACCCGTCGCGACAATCCGTTAATTGTATTGCCGTTGTTAAATGATTTGCGCGCAGTGCGTGGCGAAAGTTTATTGACTGACACCAAATTATTTATGCCGAATCTGGCACCGGCAAAAAAAGTATCCGGTGCTCGTTTGGATGTCACACAAGACAACGTGCAATTTCAAGCCATGGCGCTCAAGTTGCGCCAGATGTATCAATACGCTGCATCGGGTTTTATTCGCGGCATCAACACTGACGAAAATTTATCTTATTTACAAAAAGTGTTTTCGCGCATGCAAAAACTGACGCACGGAACTGCACGTTTTGCGCTTTGGGATATTTGCCTGGCATTACATGAAGCATTGGCGGTTGATGCGCTTGAACCCAGCGTTGCCGTTAAAAATTTACTGCGCCAACTGGACAAGGAAATTAAATTGTTGGCAGTGCATGGTGTCAAAGCACTCACCAGTTTTACCAATGATGAATTAATCAAAAATTTACTTTATTACGTCGCACGTGCAGGAAAAAACTCGCCCGGTTTTTTACCGAATTCCCATCTGCAACGCGTTTATGACAATTACCAACTCGAGCAAGCTTTGCTGGAGGGTAAGGAAGCGGCTAATGGCGAACCAACCAGCATGATTGCAGCACCTGATGCTGAAGCCATGAATTCGGTTGTTGCCGCATTAAAAGATGAATTGAATCTGGTAAAAAATGCACTGGATATTTGTCTGGCCGGTGGCGACCATCATCAAAGTATTTATGAATCACTGCCCATTATTAAACGTGTTGCTGACACACTGGCAGTGTTGGGTCTGGGTAATATCCGCAAAAAATTATTGCAACAAGGTTCGAATTTAAAACAAATTGTTGAGTCTGGAAAAAATCTCACTAACGATGAACTTCTGGGTGCAGCCAGCCAGATCATCAGTATCGAAAACACGCTGGATGGTTTGCTTGATAGTAATCCATCCTTGCAAGAACCCGGTTCGGATGCAGAAATCACACTGACTCGCGCCAAGGAAGCCGTATTGCGCGAATCGCGCAACGGACTTGAGCACGCGAAAGATGCAATCGTGGAATATATTGCATCGCAATGGAACGTTGAACATTTACAACCCGTGCCAGCAACCTTGCGGGAAATTCGCGGCGGTTTGGAAATTATGCCGCTGCCAAGGCCAGCAAAAATTTTGGGCGCATGCGCAGCTTATATAGAAGAGCAATTGTTACTAAATGAAGAACGGCCACAGTGGTCAACACTTGATACTTTGGCAGATGCCATTACCAGTGTTGAATATTATCTGGAACGATTAACCAG
>CAMLRJ010000575.1 GCA_946482345.1 uncultured Cellvibrio sp. | reverse complement strand
AATGAATTTCACCGGATTCCATCAATACTTGTTTGGTGTAATCCGCATCGCCAACAGAAACACCACCGCTGGTAATGATCACGTCAGCAACAGCCATTGCGTTTTGAATGGCGTTTTTTATTTTTTGATAATCATCGGCAATTAAACCAGCATCAATAATGTCAACATTTAATCGTTTAAGCAGAGCATGCAAAACATAACGATTTGAATCGTAAATATTTCCGGGTTCAAGCGATTGATTGATCGGCGTTAATTCATCACCGGTCGATAAAATGGCAACTCGCAATCGTCGAAATACAGTGAGTCGCGAAATGCCGAGTGATGCTAATAATCCAATATCCACAGGCGTTATGCGGTGTGATTTTTCCAACACCAGATTGCCCTTCGCCAAATCTTCACCCGCTTTGCGAATGTTATTTCCAATTGCAGATGCTGTTCGCAATAAAATTCTGTCGCCATCAATGCTGACTTGTTCTTGCATCACCACAGAATTAGCGCCCGCAGGAATCACCGCCCCCGTCATAATTCGAATACATTCCCCTGCTTTTAATTCACCCGAAAAAACATGCCCCGCCAGCGATTGCCCAATCACTGTAAATTCCGTTCGATCATCCGCCACACACAATGCATAACCATCCATCGCCGAATTATCGTAACCAGGAACATTAATCGCTGAAAAAATGTTTTCCGCCAACACACGGTCAAGCGCATCCAGTAAATTGACGACTTCGGTTTCAACCACAGGTTGAATGGTTTGTTGAATGTTGTGGATAGCATTTTCAACCGACATTAATTCGGGTTTTGCACAATGATCTGGTGTTTGCATAGGATTTTTGTTTGGGTGATGTAGTATTGCAATAGTAACAGATCAATCCAATCTCAGAATATTTGACATGATGGGTGCAAGCTCATGTATTCAAATAGAAGAGGAGCTATTCCAAAGCATCTTTGTAGGTAGTTTTTCGAAGCACTGATCATTGGCGCATAAATTCATAAAAGGTTATAAGTAAACCATAAGTTCCGGTATTTACTTTAACAAAACTTAGTTGTTATGATCGGCGCCATACCGTAGCCGGAAATAGTGATGGAACTACAAGGCTACAAATATTACACCCCTTTCTTGTGTTAACTGGATGTGCAAATGGATGTTTTCGATATGAATAGAATTCCTGTATTTAAAAGTCTGTTTTCAGTAAGCATCCCCCTTATGTTTGCTTTCGCGTGTTCAATTTTTCGCTGTTATTCTTCTTTGGTCATTACTTTTTCAATAAGGCCATCACTATGAAAGCTTTAGGCATTTTCTTAGGAATTTTATTGGTAATTACCTTAACAATCCTTTGGTATTTTTCTGAAAACATAAAGGGCTATTACAAGTTCAAGGAGTATTGTGAGAAGGAGGGCGGGTTAACGGTTTATGAGCCACTTGAGAAAAATGTGGGATGGTGGGCGAAGGATGAGAATGACGCTCGTCAAACTGTTGGACTGGAATATGTTGGTTTCGTTCGTTACAAAGACGGCGATCAAATAGTTGATTTAACTGTTGTTGGCTCCAAAGAAAAGCTGACATTAGATTTCTTGGAGCGGCCTGCAGACATGTCTAAATCTGTTTTCTATCAATTAAAAATAGAAAGTACTAAGGGCGAAGGTGGTCTATCACCGGGAAAATTGTCTTATAAAATATTTTCTTTAGATAATAAAAAATTAGTTGAATTCAATCAGTTTTTTTATGGATTTTTTAACTCTGAAAAAATGCCTATGAACGTCAATCAAAATTTTTCCTGTTTTAATGAATATGATAATAGAAATCCGTATTCAAAATGGGAATCTGAAATTAATTTATCATTTTTAAAATAGGATTTTATTATGAGCATTACCAATATTCAAAAACTAGTTGATTTGATTAGCACATCTAAAGCTGTATATTCAAATATATTCACGGATACTGAAGGATTAAAGGCTTCTCTCATGAATGAGAATGGTGCCGACTTTACCGAAGTAGAAGCTGATGCTTTTATTGCGCGCTATGAAATAGCGGCACCATTTGAATCAACTCCCGACGGTTTCGAAGCGATAGTGTTTTACGACAAGATTGAAAACAGAAAAGTGCTTGCTATTCGAGGGAGCGAACAAATTAAAGAAGACTTTATTGTTGCTGATGGTATGGGTATTGCGCCTTATGGATATGCCAATAGTCAAGCCGTAAGTTTATATAGTTACTGGAAAAAGGTCACAACAGAAAAAGGCCAGCCTGTTATATATTCGGATGCAGAAATAGAGGCGCTGATTAAATTGGCGCAAGGAGATGAAGATAGCACCTTCAATGCTGCAACACGTGAAAATATAGAAAATATATTGCGGCAAAGTATCGGTTTGGGTGGCGTTTCGCCTAATGAGAAAGTTGATGTAACAGGGCATAGTCTGGGTGGCAATCTTGTGTACGTGTTTGCATGCCTATTTCCACAGAATGTAAATGAAGCAGTCACTATAAATGGTCCTGGAATCAATACTAGAGGTGTATTGGATATATATGATAGCTTGAGGGTCATTTTTCCTCCATCATTTTTGACCCCACAAAATGATGCACAAATATACTTGAAAGAATTGGGTTTTTCACAAATTGATGAATCAAAAATTACCTCAGTAAATGGTGAGGGTGATTGGGTTCATTATGTAGGTGGTCGTCAACCAGGAATTTTATTAGATATTGCGCAGGAATTAGGGCATGAATACGAATTGGGTGATGGTGTAAATAACAATCATAGTGTTATTAACGGCCTTGATAGCCTCAACGTAATGAATTTATTTGCAAAAATTGATATAAAACTAGCAAATAGTCCAACCGGTATATTAAAAACGCTAATTCAATGGTCATCAAACGTAAAAGAAGATACCTACGAAATTTTAATCGATGGTTTACGTCGAACCTTATTTGGTG
>CAMLRJ010000574.1 GCA_946482345.1 uncultured Cellvibrio sp. | reverse complement strand
ACATCATAGCCCTGTCCAATTCGCATAATTAATATCCTGAATTATTTTGTTTTTGCAAAATAAACCCGGCCAAATCCAAATCGGTTGGTCGAGTGATTTTAATGTTATCTGTTCTACCTGTGAGAATTTTAGCTGACAATCCTGCCAATTCAATTGCTGAGGCTTCATCGGTAACAGTTTGTTGATTGGCTCTCGCTTTTTTAAGCGCCCCATACAAAACACCATAACGAAACATTTGCGGTGTTTGTGCTTGCCAGAGTGAACTACGATCCAGAGTTTCAATTATTTGCTGGTGTTGATTGGCGCGCTTTACTGTATCAGCAACCGGAATTGCCAAAATGCCGCCTACAGGATCATCGTGTAAAGTGTTGATCAATTGATCAATAGATTCAAGGCTCACGCATGGCCTGGCAGCATCGTGTACTAATACCCAATCATCCGGTGTTATTTTATTTTCAAGAAATTCGAGAGCTGCCAATACAGAATCACTTCGCTCTTGTCCGCCAACAACTCTGTATATTTTTGGATGAGATGAATAAAGCGATTCGGAAAAGTGCTGATCATCCGCGCTCAATGCCAATACAATTCCGGCAACATTTGCAACGGATAACAAACGCGACAAGGTTTGATCAAGGATCGTTTTATTAGCCAAAGATAAATATTGTTTAGGTATCTCTGACTGCATCCGGCTACCTGCACCTGCAGCAGGAACCACAAACCAATACGCAGATGGCTGGACTGACATAAATAATTATTGTTCGTCTAACAACATATAAAAGGTTTCATCTTTTTTGATGAGACCTATGTCTTTTCGAGCACGCTCTTCGATGGTATCCAAACCGGTTTTTAAATCTTCCACTTCAACATGAATAATGCGATTACGCTCCAGCAAACGATCATTCTCTGCCTGCTGAACTTTCAATTCCTGCTCCAACCGATTCGCCTGCGCAAGACTACCCTCACCTATCCAAAGGCGATATTGCAGCGCACATAACAGCACAATCAGAATTCCAAGCAGCCATTTCATTTTATGTTGAAGTTACCTGTTTTATAAAAATTATTTTCTATTCGAAAATTTTCACCCCCTCCTAACCTCCCCCTTAGCAAGGGGGAGGAACTTTACTCCCTGTTTGATACAGGGCGCGCTCTGTCCCCTCCCCTGGCAAGGGGAGGTTAGGGTGGGGTCATGTTTTACGATTTAAATTCCGCACGCCCTTTATAAGGAGCAGCAGCACCCAATTCTGCTTCAATGCGCAACAAACGATTGTATTTTGATACGCGATCTGAACGGCAGAGTGAACCGGTTTTGATTTGACCTGCAGCAGTTGCAACTGCCAAATCAGCAATTGTTGTATCTTCGGTTTCACCTGAGCGGTGAGAAATCACTGCTGTGTAACCTGCATCTTGCGCCATTTTAATTGCGTCCAGAGTTTCTGACAAAGAACCAATCTGGTTGAACTTAATCAAAATAGAATTCGCAATTTTTTTGTCGATACCTTGTTTCAAAATTTTGGTGTTGGTTACGAATAAATCATCACCGACCAATTGGATTTTGTGGCCAATTTTTTGGGTGAGATCCGCCCAACCATCCCAATCACTTTCATCTTTACCATCTTCGATAGAAATAATTGGATATTTGGCTGCGAGGTCGGCCAGATAGTCAGAGAATTCGTTAGTAGTGAATACACGACCTTCGCCTTCCAAATCGTATTTGCCATCTTTGTAAAACTCGGAAGATGCACAATCCAGCGCAAGCGTAACATTATCGCCCAATTTATAACCGGCTTTTGCAACCGCTTCCGCTATTACTTTTAATGCATCTTCATTTGATGGCAAGTTAGGTGCAAAACCACCTTCATCACCTACAGAAGTGCTTAAACCTTTGTCATGCAGAATTTTTTTCAAAGTGTGAAAAATTTCAGCGCCCATACGCAAGGCTTCTGCGAAAGTTTTTGCGCCGACTGGCTGCACCATAAATTCCTGAATATCGACATTATTATCTGCATGCTCACCGCCGTTGATGATATTCATCATGGGCACTGGCATTGAATATTTGCCAGGCGTGCCATTCAAATCAGCAATATGTGCGTAGAGTGGAACTTTTTTCGAAATTGCAGCGGCTTTGGCATTCGCTAAAGACACCGCGAGAATAGCGTTTGCACCCAACACAGTTTTAAAATCGGTACCGTCTGCTTTAATCATGGCATTATCCAGCGCGCGCTGATCAAGAGAATCAAAACCGACCACTAAATTTTTGATAGTAGTATTGATATTGTTAACTGCCTTCAATACACCTTTACCCAAGTAACGTGATTTATCACCATCACGCAATTCCAATGCTTCACGCGAACCAGTAGACGCACCAGACGGAGCAGTTGCAGAACCAACAGAACCATCAGCCAAAATCACTTCTGCCATAACCGTTGGATTACCACGACTATCCAAAATCTCAAAGGCTTTAATATCAACTATCTTACTCATGAATTCACTCCGGTGTTTTAAATTGTGTTTAAAAAATATTTAACAAAAATTCGTAGAGGTAGGCTTCTGTGCCAACCCAGGGCGACCACAGGGAGCCGCCCCTACAATTTATTTAATTTCCAAATCAGGAAATTGTTTTACCAAATCATCAATCGCTTTCATTTGTTGCAAAAAGCCTTCAAGCTTATTTAATGGCAGTGCACTTGGACCATCGCACTTTGCTTTATCAGGATCAGGATGCGCTTCTAAAAATAATCCTGCCAATCCTACCGCCATTCCAGCACGAGCTAATTCTGCAACTTGATGGCGGCGACCGCTGGAGGCAGAGCCCATGGGATCGCGGCATTGTAATGAGTGGGTCACATCAAAAATCACCGGCGCATTGCCACTGACTTCACGCATTGTGCGAAATCCCAGCATATCAACGACTAAATTGTCGTAACCGAAATTGGTACCACGATCACA
>CAMLRJ010000573.1 GCA_946482345.1 uncultured Cellvibrio sp. | reverse complement strand
TTACCTTTGCAACGTGGTGGTTGGACGCATATGTACAACAACCTGTATGACGGTATTACCGGTTCAGGTATCAACGTGCGTCAGGCAGGTTATGCGCTGATTGAAAGCAACTGGTTCCAAAATGCAGTGAACCCTGTTACATGTCGCTACGACAGCAGTAACTGTGGCTTCTGGGATTTGCGTAATAACAACATTCGTACTCCTGGCGACTTTGCTACCTATAACATCACCTGGACAAGCGGTGGAACTGTAGATGCAACCAACTGGACCACTACTGCTACTTTCCCTAAATCACTGACTTATTCCTATTCACCTGTGAGCCCACAGTGTGTGAAGGATAAATTGGCTCAATACGCCGGTGTTGGCAAGAATGGTGCCCAGTTGACTTCCAGTGACTGTGGAGCTGTTACCTCTTCATCCAGTCGCTCTTCCAGCGTGTCCAGTTCAAGCCGCTCATCCAGCGTGGCTGTAGTGTCTTCAAGCCGTTCCAGTTCTGTATCCTCCAGCCGTTCTTCGAGTTCAAGCCGTTCATCCAGCTTAAGCCGCTCCTCAAGCTCAAGCCGTTCTTCAAGTTCAAGTGCAGCAAGCTCTTCCGGTTCTGCACCTGTGTTGGGCGGTACTGGTGATTATCCGAGTGGATTCTCCAAGTGTGCTGATTTGGGTGAAACCTGTGCTGTAGGCTCAGGCGATGGTTGGGTTGCATTTGGTCGTAAAGGCAAGTGGGTCACCAAGCGCGTTTCAGTACCAGGTTCGATAGCCTGTACCGTTGCAGCTTTCGGTTCTGATCCTGGCGGTAACCCAAATAAATGTTCATACAAGCGTTAATAGCGTTAAAAAGATTCATCAAACAAAGCGGCTTTTGCCGCTTTGTTTGTTTTTGCTGGATGGATTTATGAGTTTGGAGTTTGGAAAAAAGAAAGATTATTGATTGTTAGCAACAATTGACGCTTTGATATCTGACAGTTTTGTACATCCCGAAAGTCCCATAGCAACACGCATTTCTTTTGCAAAAATATCCAGAATTTCTTTGACGCCGCGTTTTTGTCGTGCAGCAAGGGCGTATACCCAGGGACGTCCTATCATGACCATTTTGGCTCCCAAGGCCATGGCTCTGACAATATCCAAACCTGAACGAACACCGGAATCCAGAATTAGGGGCAACTGATCACCAACCGCATCAGCAATTTGCGGTAGTGCTTTAATTGAGGAAAGTGCCCCATCCAATTGGCGGCCACCATGGTTTGAAACTATGAGTCCGTTACAACCTATATTGGCAGCTTGTTTTGCATCCTCAGGATCAAGCACGCCTTTAATAATGAAGTTCCCATCCCATTCGCTACGTACCTGATCTATATCAGCCCAGGTAACCCTTGGATCAAAATTGTTACCAAGCCAAGTCCAGAATTCATCTATTCCGGCTTTTTCACCGAGGATGTGCGAGATATTGCCGAGGTTATGAGGTTTTCCGTTAAGGCCTACATCCCATGCCCAATGGGGTCTGGTTAATACTTGTTTGACGCGGGTTAGTTTGCGTTGCCACATACTGCCACTGGAAAGGCCAGATCGCATATCCCTATATCGGGTTGCGGGTATCGGCATATCGACGGTGAAGAGCAGGGTATTGCAGCCTGTGGTTTTGGCACGAGCCAGCATTTCGCGGACAAACCCTCTGTCGCGAATCATATAAAGCTGGAACCAGAATGGATTTTTAACACCAGCCCTGACTTCTTCGACTGAGCAGGCTGATACGGTTGATAAGCAAAATGGAATCCCGGCTTCTTCTGCGGCCTGAGCCGCCTGAACTTCACCACGTCTGGCATTCAAACCTGCAATGCCGACAGGGGATAATCCCAATGGCATGGAAAAGGTTTGTCCGAACAGGTTGGTTTCGGTATTGATATTGGAAATATCACGCAGAACCCGTTGGCGTAATGAAATGGTTTGCAAATCGGATTCGTTATTTCGTAGAGTCGTTTCGCTAAATGCGCCGCCGTCTATATATTCAAATAAAAAATGTGGAAGACGTTTGCGCGCCAGCTGTCGGTAATCATCAATATTGGCAAGTATCATAAGAAAATCAGTTGGTTGATTGAAAGGAATAGGTGAAAATGGTTAATATCTTTCACTTATAAATCATATTTTATATATAAATAATAAAGAGCAATAAACCATCGGAGATAAAATGAACGATAACAACAATCGATTTCTACTGCTGTTACCCCTAATCCTGGTGATCAGCCTTTTCTTTTTGTGGGGGATGGCAAATAGCCTGAACGATATACTGATCACCCAATTCAAAAAAGTCTTCACCTTGTCAGATTTTAAAGCCGGATTGGTTCAGTCGGCTTTTTACACGGGTTATTTTGTATTTTCCATACCTGCCGCACTTTGGATGAAAAGATTTGGTTACAAGGCGGCCGTTATTTTTGGTTTGTTGCTTTATTCGCTGGGTGCTTTTTTGTTTTATCCGGCTGCCTCGGAGCGTGAGTACGTACTTTTTCTGGGGGCACTGTTTGTGATTGCCAGCGGATTGGCGTTTCTGGAAACCTCGGCCAATCCTTTGATTGTCGCTATGGGTGATCCGGCAACAGCCGCAAGGCGTTTGAACTTCGCCCAATCGTTTAATCCTTTTGGCTGTATTGCCGGCATTTTAATTGGCCGGGAATTTATTCTTTCCGGTCACGAACCCACCACAGCGGAATTGGCTTTGATGACAACAGACCAGTTGGAGCATTTTTATCAAACAGAATCCCACGCGGTACAGGGGCCTTATCTGGTATTGGGATTGCTGGTGTTGGTGTGGGCATTGTTAATCCTGTGGGTGAAATTTCCCGTTATAGCGACCCAAGCTGCGAAAGATGAAGGTGCAGGCAGTTGGGCAGATTACAAAAGTCTATTAGGTAACCGCCGTTTTATGTTTGGTGTTACCGCACAGTTTTTCTATGTGGGAGCCCAAGTGTGCATTTG
>CAMLRJ010000572.1 GCA_946482345.1 uncultured Cellvibrio sp. | reverse complement strand
GATCTCACTCTCTTTAACTTGTCGTGTATGCTTTCTGCCATGGCTTTGCTCCTGATTAGGGGTTGTTAAATTATTTTTCCTGGGTTGTAACACCGGTTAACTTGCTGTAATTCGCTCGTGAACTGTCGTCGGGAATCAGTTCATTTATCAATTCATTGAGTGGCATATTCCCCCAACGAATTGCTTTTTCCAGCATGTAGGAAATAGGGGAGTGGGGTTCCGTTTTTTTAAAATAACGGGCAACTTCCTCTATCTGTTTGAAAGCCGCTTCGCGTGAATTGATCCCCGCCTTCGGTGCGGCTTTGGAGACATTTGATTCAGTTGCATTATTTTGTTCTTCCACAGCTTCCACTACCTCTTCTTCTACAAGAGGAAATTTGTCTTTGCCCAGGTGACTAACAGCTCCAAGGCACTCACTCAGAACATCGACTACCGTTCTCACAGGGGGGGCGTTAAAAGCGCCGCAATGTTGATCCAGTAATGCACCTATTTTTTTATAGATAACAATACATTCACTTAAATCATCGCGAAGATCTACATAAAAATCTTCGCGTGATTCACTAACGGCCGTTTCGATGTTTTCCAGCGAAAATCCCAATTTTTCGATTTTGGCTGCACGCGGTTTCTCTTCGGGAATTTTCTGTGCATCCAATGCTTGTTGGTATTGCCACAAGGAAAAAGGACCGTGTGTTTTGCCTTCGGTAATTTCTATTTTACGTATAGGCGCAATTAAAACACCTTCCACACCTTCACCGTTTAATCCGGCTATACAGGAGACCCGTGTTTCAAGCCCATCTTCATCCGGCATGGGATAAAGATTTTCCCAAAAGTTTTCTATCAACCCGTGAATAATTAAAAACGCATCGCGCAATCCCTGAGCCCCGCGCAAACGCACCATTGCTTCTGCAAACCAGCTGGCAACTTCAAGGTCTTTGGCTTGAGTTGATAAAAGTTCAGGTGCGAGATCAACAATTGTTCGCCAATGTTGATCGGCGTCGTTTGTTCCATCCTCGAGAATACTGTTTCGTTCAGCAGCTCTGGCGGAGTTGCGTGCGCTTTTAATGACTTGATAAACGGAAGTGGGTGAAATGTCTTGTCTGACATCAGCACCTGTCGGTGAGCTTTCGGAGACGGGCGCTAGTGTGGCGCTCAAATCTACAATATGGGGTGAAGCCATTGTTACTCCTTAATTTCAGCGATTACTTATTCTGTGATCCGCAAGAGTAAGCCATGATTCCACGAGATTCAAAGACTTATTGCAATGTCGGTGGAATTTTTATCAGCGCCGTTTGCGGTGACTGGTCTATACAGTTTTATTGTTCTGCTGGATTTTCTTCAGAGTCTCTCCAGAATACTCAATCTTTATATGGGATAAAAAGTCTTTAAATAAATCCTTCTTGAACTGGCGTAAAAACTCTGGAGAGTAGGGGTATGGAAAACCTTCAGTAAAGAGAGGGTTGATATCCAGTTCTACTGTGAGCAATAAAGATTTGTTCAGTGGTATATAGGCGTTCACTGAAGGGTGCAGCCCACTTCCAGATGTGTCTAGCTCCACTAAAAATCCCGTAAATTCTGCTGCAGGAGTGTTCTCTATAAAAAAATCATTCTTTATAGATGGCCAGTCAGGTCGCTCAGGAAACCGTGTATGGGTAAAATCTTGTTTCAGTTGTGTTATTAAAAAACATTTTAATTGCGCGAGATCCAGAGCAAGTTCGTTGGTTATGTCTGGCTCCCTGAGTTTGATTAAACCTACACTACAACTAGAGCCCATTATGTCGATGCGGTTCATTATGTCTTGATGAAAAACTTGCTGCTCGAAAATCCAGCTCTGTTTGGATAGATTCAAAGAGTAAAAGCCGTCAGACTCTAACCAGGTTGATGTATCGACAATACTAAAGTCATGCTGCTGTGATACAGAATCGAGGTTATCATAACTCTGATGCACTATAGGAACGCGGTAAGTTAATTCACAATCTTCAAAAGTGAAATTGACTAAATCACCTTCTTCAAATCTTGGGCCATTAAATAAATCTGGAAAAATCATTTGGGTCTAACCCCTGTAGATGATGGTTTAAAAAGTCCTTTAAGCGCATCGATAAATGTGATTTTGTTCCCTGTTAATGTCTCCTGGGTTCTGAGAGGGGCCAAAGCATGTTTAACCGCACCTAAAGCAGTTAATTGATTGAGTAAATATCGGCGAGTAATCGTTTCATAACCGCCTGAGTTAGGTAAAGCAGACAATTGTGAGATCAGTTTTTCATTTTGGTATGCAATCGCAAGCAACGCAGCTTTGTCTCCGCTAAAGCTGATAAACTCGCCTGATAATTTTGCTTTTCTGTTGGATAAATCCTGCATAAGTTTGGGCAGGTTTGCTCGGGCGTTTGTAAACTTAAAGTTGTGGTTTTCCAATGAACCGGGAACATTTAAAATCGCTTCAGCGAGTACAGCTGCGCCCTCGCCATCCACAATCCAATTCACGTTCTTTTTCTGATTTTTTTTGATATTGTTTTCAAGTTCTTTTATTGATTGCTGAGTTTCAGTGCTCAATCGATTTTTTTTGGTTAATACAAACTCATCAGCAACTTGGACAGGATTATAAAAAAGTGCAATGTTGCCGAATAATTTTTCGGTTTCTTCAAAAACTTTTTTGGGGGTCAATGGCGTTGCCCGGCTGATGTAGCAAGTTTTATTTTCTAAATTGCAATCTTCTATCTTTGTGACGCTTTTTTGGAACGAGCCTCGCATCTCATAAAACCCTCCTCTGTCCTGTGAGCTTGTCTGTATCCTTCTTATACGAGAAATATAAACTGTTTGGTATTTGTCGCCTTGCTGCTGTTCTACAGTGAAGTAAATTTGCAACCCTTTAGTAACCAAATTGCACTCACGAATTGTATTGAGAGATGCATTGATCTTATCTAGGTTGTCTTTATGCTTCGTGCCTTCTGGTCTTCTTGGGTTGGGCTTTGGGGGCAAAGCCGGTTGATTGGCTCG
>CAMLRJ010000571.1 GCA_946482345.1 uncultured Cellvibrio sp. | reverse complement strand
CGCAAGTTATGTCGCGTTCACCTTATAAATCTATTTATGATAAATCAGTGGATAGAGAATCCGCTTATGAAATTCTGAAAGGCCGTATTGCAACTGAACAACAAGTATTGGAAAAGCAAAAAATTCAGGAACAAATTCGTCAGCAACAGGAAAAAGAATTCAAAGACGCGCAAAAGCAGCAGGAACAATTACGTAAACAACAAGAGCAAATGCAAAAACAACAGGAACGTGAGCAGCGTCAGGCGGAGCGCAGTAGCAGCAAACGTGAATCCGCTGTCGAAGCTTTTGCAAAAAGTGCAGCGCGTGCAGTAGGTTCAAGTGTCGGCCGACAAATTGTGCGCGGCATTCTGGGATCATTATTAGGTGGACGACGTTAAGCAATGGCTATTCGATTTATTTCAGTCAATATAGAACGCGATAAACATCTGGATAGAATTGAAAAATTATTGATGGAATCCAATGCTGATCTGGTGTGTTTACAAGAAGTCATGCAGTATGACGTGAATCGTTTAGCGAAAACGCATGGTTATTATGAATTTTTTTCGCCAACCACACGGCATAAGGCGGGTGATGATAATTGGGAAGGCGTTTTAATTTTATCTCGTTATCCATTTGTCACCACACAAATTCACCAATACGCTGGGCCGGAAGTTCCTGCAGTTTACGATAAATCCAGTACCACCAGCCTGCAGCAAACTCGTCGATACCTGCTGCAAGTCTGTGAAATTACATTGAATAATCAAACCTATCGATTTGCTAATACGCATTTCACCTGGTCGCGTGATGGTCAAGCCGATGATTATCAACGGCAAGATGTGCAAAAAATGCTGAACTATTTAGAAGCCTATCCATCATTTGTGTTATCCGGCGATTTCAATGCGCCCCGTGGCCGCGAAATTTTTTCAACAATCGCCGAACGTTATAAAGATAATGTTCCCGCCCATTATGAAACAAGCTTGGACAAAGATTTGCATAGATGTGGTTACTTGCCCTATATGGTAGATGGATTATTCTCAACGCCTGATTACACAATTCGCGATGTGGAGTTGGTGTTTGGTGTGAGTGATCATGCTGCGGTTAGGGCGGTTGTTGATATTTAATAAATTGCAAACCTTACCCCCTCCTAACCTCCCCCTTGGCAGGGGGAGGGACTGACTCCCTACTTTTTGCGGAGTGAAATTTAGTCCCCTCCCCTGCCAAGGGGAGGGCTAGGGTGGGGTAAGGTTTCTAAAAAGGTTCCCAATGACTCAAACACAAGCCACAATTTTAATCATCGAAGACAATCGCGAGATTCGTATTTCCGCGCAATTTGTATTGGAGGATGCTGGCTTTCAATTAATTGAAGCCGATAGCCCTGCGTCAGCAAAAAAAATATTGGCGCAACAAAAACCGGATTTAATCTTGTTGGATATGAATTTCGGCATGGATACAACTTCCGGTGAAGAGGGTTTGGATTTTTTGCGTTGGCTGCAACAACAATCATTCGATATTCCAGTGGTTGCTATGACGGCTTGGTCTAACACCGAGTTGGTAGTAAAAGCTATGCAATTAGGTGCAGGGGATTTTGTTGAAAAACCCTGGAACAATCAGCGTTTAATTCAAGTGTTACAACAGCAATTACGATTGCAACAACTCAGTCGAAAAAATCGCGCACTGAGTCAGCAGCTGGAAAAATCCACACCGCAATTGGTTTGGCAGAGTGAATCCATGAATCGTATGATGCAACAACTGGAAAATGTTGCAGTCACCGATGCCAATATTCTATTCACCGGCGAAAATGGCACAGGTAAAAGTCAGCTGGCGCATTGGATTCATTTGCATTCTGCTCGTGCCGATCAAGCTTTTATATCCGTTAACATGGGCGCAATTCCAGAAACCTTGTTCGAAAGTGAAATGTTTGGCCATAAAAAAGGCGCATTTACTGACGCACGCGAACAGCGTATCGGTCGCTTTGAATTGGCTAAATCGGGCAGTTTGTTTTTGGATGAAATAGCCACAATTCCTTTTAGCCAGCAGGCAAAGTTATTGCGAGTGTTGGAAACAGGTGAATTTGAAATGCTGGGGTCAAGTCAAACCCAGCAGGCCAATGTCAGAATTATCAGTGCAACCAATGCAGACTTTGCGCAACTAATAACAGAAGGCAGTTTTCGTCAGGATTTATATTATCGACTTAATACGCTTGAATTTCGCGTGCCTGCATTGCGTGAACGGCGTGAGGATATTGCACTGCTTGCCAATTTTTTCCTCAACAAACATGCGCAAGCCTATCGAAAACCAGACCTGAGGTTATCACCTGATGCGATTAAATTATTGGAAACTTATGATTGGCCCGGCAATATTCGCGAATTAAGTCATGTGATAGAACGTGCAGTTTTATTGAGCCGCGATGCAATTATTAATGCAGATTCATTGATGCTGTCATCAAAAAGCAAATCTACGAATAGTGAGCCCAGTTTGGCTTTTATGACTCTGGACGCAGCGGAATTACATCTGATTCAACAGGCTCTGCAAGTATCAGAGGGCAATAAACAACGAGCCGCTGATATGTTAGGCATCACTAAATCCTCTTTATACCGCAGGCTGGAAAAATATGGCCTGGCGCTCTGATTCTTTGGAATCCAGTTTAAAATTATTCTTTGCGTTAATTGTGGTAACGCAATTGGTTTGTTTGGCTATTTTGTGGAATCTATTAATCGCATGGCAGTACGGATTATTAGTGGCTGCACTTATTCTTGCCGATTTTTTTTCCTTTCGTTTTATCTACAAAAAATACTTGTCAATTTTCAATCGAATCAATATTCAATTGGATGCGCTGCAACAACAGGATTATTCACTTTCGGCAAAACCGGTTTTTAGCCAGGGTTGTGTTGGTGAGCTGCACCGTCAGTTGGATCTATTAAGTGAAAAATTGCAAAAGGATAAACGCCATCAAGATGAGCAGCCCTCTTTGCTCTATCGCTTGATTGATCAACTCAATACACCTATTTTGGTGTTT
>CAMLRJ010000570.1 GCA_946482345.1 uncultured Cellvibrio sp. | reverse complement strand
AACCGTGCATTGGCCAGCATCGAAGGGCGTGATAATCAAAAGGATGTTGACGCACTGCATCCTGGAATTGTAGATGCTTCCATGCAAGCAGTATTGATTCTGGTTAATCAGCAATTAGGCAACCTGAATAAACATTATTTACCCCACTCGATGGAATCCTTGGAGATTTACCATCCACTGACACCGCGTTGTTATTCAGTAGTGACTCATCGTGATAATTTATCAGGGCAGGATAATGCAGAATATTTTGATGTTACTCTCACCAATGAAGAAGGGCTGATATTGTTAAAAGTGTCTGGCCTTAAGCTGGTGCAAATTAAACGTACCATGGACTCCATGACCAACGTCGCTGATTATCTGTATTACCGTAATATCTTTACTCCTGCACCGTTAAATACAATTGAACCGGTTATATATAATCAAAATATTGCCGGTAAAAACAAACCATCACTGTTGTTAATTGGAAATACGACATCATTTTCGCAATCCATTGATTTGCCATTATTGCAGCAGTATTTTTCTATTACATCTATAAAAACCGGTGAAAATTTTCAGGTAAATAACGATTCAATTGAACTGTCTTTAACTGAGTTGAATCATGTAAAACTATTATTAAAAGAGTTAACTGTAAAAAATATAAAACCAGAATATGTGGTATGGCTGGATTGCAGGGATGAATTGAATGACGGTGAGAGAGAAGATAGATTATCGACACAATTAGTCCAATTTCAATTTTGCATGGTCAGGGAACTGTTACAGTCAAGAGCTGTAACGCATATTCGTTTTCTTTCAACAGAAACCCAACGTCAGGATTCTGTTCAGAACAGTGCATCAACAACCGCTTTTTATAAAACACTTGCGCTGGAAAATCCGGGGTATCTTGGCAAGCACATAGTGTTTTCGGAAATTGAGAGCAATAAATTTTTAAGCCAGCAACTGATTAACGAATTACTGAATGCAAAATTTAATCCTCATCTTGTGATGTATAAAAACAAGGTGAGATATAAAAATCACATCGAGCAAATACCGGATTCCACTATTCCTCAGTCAGATATTGCTATACCTGTCTTTAAACAAGATGGCGTTTATTTATTAACGGGAGGAGTGAAAGGAATAGGTTTCGCACTCGCAAAAGAAATTATATCGCGACATGATTTGCATCTGGTGTTGACTGGACGGTCGTCGCTGACGACTGAACAACGACAGGCATTAAGTGCACTGAATAATCCATTACAAAAAGGGTCTGTCGAATATCTTCAGGCGGATGTTAATAGCCTTCAGGATTTACATAATCTAAAAGCGACTATCATCAATCAGCACGGAAAATTAAACGGGATTTTACATTGTGCAGGTATTAAAAAGGACGCGTTTATTTTTAATAAACAAGATCAGGATGTCATTGAGGTAATGTCGCCTAAAATCAATGGAACACTGAATCTTGATTCGGTATTTCATGATCAGCCATTAGACTTTTTTATTCTCTTTTCTTCAATTGCGGCGGTTTTTGGTAACCCTGGTCAGGCAGATTATGCCTATGCGAATGGATTTATGGATGATTTTGCCGTTTATCGCAATTCCCGTGTGGCATTGGGAAATCGTAGCGGCAAAACACTTTCTATAAATTGGCCGCTTTGGTGTGAAGGTGGTATGCAGCTGGATGAAATGACCAGCAAAAGTATGCATGATTTGTTTGGTATGTTGCCTATAGATGCGCGTCAAGGATTGCGCTGTATAGAAGTCTGTTTGCAATTGGATGAATCATCTGTAATGCATATGTATGGTGATCAACAAAAAACGGCTAAAGCATTAAAAAGCTGGATTCATGAAGACAAACAACAAAAAATTGCACTATTAAATGATCTGACTGATGAGCAGCGTGAAAGGGTAAAAAAAGAAACCGAGCATTATTTCAAGCTGTTAATTTCAGATGAAATGAAAACTCCCTATGAAAAGCTTGAATCTGATGCTCCTTTTGAACACTTCGGCATGGATTCTGTTGTGTACATGTCATTGAACAAAAAGCTGGAAGAGGCATTTGGAAAAGTATCCAAAACCTTGTTTTATGAATATCAAAATATTGAAGCTATCTCAGAATATTTTGTAAAAAATTATTTTCTGCAATTGATTGAAGTGACAGGAATTAATTTAAAAGTCGAAGATGTTAATGCCAATGCTGTTGCTGTCGTAAATTCGATAGAAGAAAAATCGGTTGATAATATTAATTTTGTATCAGACAGGTTCAAAAAATCTTATTCATCAATAGATATTAGCAAAAATACAGATATTGCCATTGTGGGCATCAGTGGTCGTTATCCGCAAGCGAATAATCTGGACGAATTTTGGAAAAACCTGGTCGATAAAAAAGATTGTATTGAAGAAATTCCGCTTGAGCGTTGGGATCACAGCGCTTATTTCAGTGAGGAGCGCGGTGTAGCAGGAAAAACTTACAGCCGTTGGGGTGGTTTTGTAAAAGGTCATGACGAATTTGACGCGTTATTTTTTAATGTATCCCCCAAAGAAGCCAGTTTGGTTGATCCCCAGGAGCGATTATTTTTGCAAACATCCTGGCAGGCAATTGCAGATGCGGGATACACAGGAAAAAGTTTATCCAATTTTAAAGTCGGTGTTTATGCAGGTGTTATGTGGAGCCAATATCAATTATTGGGTGTTGATCCTGCATATGAAACACAAGGCAGTGTACCGGAATCATTAATTTCATCAGTAGCCAATCGGGTTTCTTATTATTTTGATTTCCATGGGCCCAGTATAGGTTTGGATACCATGTGCTCTTCTTCATTGACTGCCATACATATGGCGTGTGAAGCCATTAAATCCGGTGAAATTGAGTACGCATTGGCGGGTGGTGTGAATTTAATTGTGCACCCCAATAAATATTTGCGTTTGGCGCAGGGGAATTTTGCTTCTTCAGATGGTCGTTGCAGAAGTTTTGGTGCAGGGGGCAATGGTTATGTTCCCGGTGAGGGTGTGGGTGTTGT
>CAMLRJ010000569.1 GCA_946482345.1 uncultured Cellvibrio sp. | reverse complement strand
ACTGCCTTTTGCATTAGTCGATGATTTATTTTTGATGACATCAGTGGCCATAAGAAATTCCTCAAATATAGGCGCAATCAGGTCTGAGCAGACCAAGGTTTTTATAACTATAGACAATATTGGCTGCGCCGCCAGCGCTCACAAGACTTAACGGCGTTTGTGGTTGCGGTCGGCATCCAGGAGCAATTGTGCGATGCGAGGGACATCCAGCAAGGCGCACATATGATCTTTTACGGTTCCTGCAAGCCAGGGTCGTTTACTGCGATCGTTTCGCCATTTGACTTGATCGGGGTCGAGACGCATGGGTTGATTCACTGAATCCAACGCCAATCCCCAAAGCACACCATTTAATGACATCACATATTTGGCCTTATCCAAAAAACTGTCGTTATATTTTTCCGGCATCACAAAACGTGCCGTGTTGACTGTGCGGATTTTTCCCATAGGTGTTGGTTGCAACCCCATAAACCAATCGGCTTGACCGAAGAGTGGCGTTAACTCATCCGTTAAAGGATAAATTTGTCCCAGTGAAATTAATGGAACGGCAAGTGTAAGGCCGGCAACATTAAATAGCAGCACATCAAACCTTTCTTGCGCCCATTGGGGTAAGCCATTGGCTGCCCATTCAAGATGAGGAATTTCCGGCGACTGAATTTCGGATTCAAGGGTTTCTGTTGGCGCAACAATTGATTCCATTTTGACTTGAGTGGGCTGCTCAACTTCTACAATTTCCGTTGGTATTTCAATCGGCCAATCCTGAATTTCTTCAGGCATTTCCACAAAAGTTTTGCTTAAGGTTTGCGGCTGTGTTGCCTGCTCCTGTTTTAAAAATTGTTGTTGCGCTGTTTGTAATAATTTTTCCAGTTTTTGTTTTTTGTCCTGCTCATCCACAGATGAAGCAGGTTCTGCATAATCTACACGAGGTTTAACCACAGGCTTGGCGGTTTCACGCAAAGCGGGTGATTTTTTTTCAATAATGGGAGAATTTTTTTGACGTGAATTCAAACTGACAACATTGGATGAAACAAAACTTTCCCCGACCGCCAAAGGCAAATCGATTTGCGCATTATTATCCAGATCGCCCTTCAGCAATTCATCAAAATAATTGCTCAAGCTGTCATCGGGTGGGCTGATATCACTCACAGATTCACCTTGCTATTAAAACGTTTTTCAAGCCAGTGCCAACAAGACAAATAGGCTTCGACACCCCTGCTGGCCTGATCAAATAAATGCGGTGGAATACCGGCTTTGCTAGCATCGCGAAACCGCGTATCAATTGGAATATGCCCCGGCCACACCTTGTCACCATAGGTGTTGCGCAACTGCCTCAGGCTGGTCACCGATGCCTGGGTTCGACGATCAAACATGACCGGAATAATAGTGTAGTCAAGATTCCGCTTTTGCGAGCGCGCCATCATGGTCAAAGTGCTCACCATACGCTCCAATCCTTTCAGCGCCAGATACTCAGTCTGGGTAGGCATCAACAAATAATCCGCCGCCGCCAACGCGTTTACCATCAACACACCTAACAGTGGCGGAGTGTCCAGCAGAACATAATCAAAATCCTGCTCAATTAATTGCAAACTTCTCGACAACACCAGGCCCATACCATCTTGCCCTATCACCTGTCGCTCCAATGTCGCCAACGCCGTGGCAGACGGCATTAATGACAAACCGGAAAAAGCGGTAGGCACAATCAATCGCGATATGGTTTCATGCGACAAATGTTGCCGCTCCTGAAATAAGGTGTAACTGGTCAGGGGATGTTCATGATCGGGGAAAAAATAACTGCTTAAGGAACCATGAGGATCAAGATCAATCAGCAACACCCGATTCCCCGATGCGGCAATCAGGCCGCCCAGCGCAACTGTCGTGGTGGTTTTACCTACTCCACCCTTTTGATTGGAAATAGCAATAATGCGCACAGAAATCCCCGCTGCTCATAGTTTGTTTGTAGCTCGTTCTGGAAATTTCGCAAATGAACAAAAGCTATAAGGACTTGAGCAACTTCTGTGCCTGAAAAAAGCGGAAAGAATTAACCACTTTTTAGTCCCCTCCCCTGGCAAGGGGAGGGTTAGGGTGGGGTCAATTAATCAAGGATGCAACGTAATTTTGGTGCCGTTTTTTACTAACCGACCAAACTCTTCAATTTCTTTATTCGTAATCGCAATACAACCATCTGTCCAATCCACATTTTTTAATACCGATTCTGACCATTGAAAATTTTTGGGTGAACCGTGAATCATAATATTACCGCCAGGACTTACTCCTAACTTTTTAGCGTTTGCTTTATCTTTTTCATTGGGATAGGAAATGTGTAATGACAAATGATAACGACTTTGTGGATTGCGGTAATCAATCACATAATCTCCTTCCGGTGTACGCTCATCACCTTCCTGAACTTTGTGACCGATTGGATTATCACCCAGTGAAATGGAATAACTTTTTATAACCTCACTTCCTGATAATAATTGCATTTTTCGTTTGGCTTTGTAGACGACGACTTTATCGATGGTTTTTTCCTCGATAGGTTTTTCTTGAGCGATTAATAGTGAAGAAAAAATAAAAAGTGCAGCAAAAATAATGTATTTCATATAAAACTAAAAGCCTTAATAGCAACCGCTAAATTTTTCTCGTCCCAAGATCCTCATTCCTGTAAAAACAGAAACCTATTACTTCGACTTGCTCAATGACTGGATTCACTTCTCAGGAACGAAGCCACGATAACTTTCAATCGTCTTTTTCTTATCCTGTATCAGCTTCATCAGATCTATAGTCATGAAAACACCACGGTCATCACCGTGTTCTGACACGCCTATAGTAAACTTGCTTCTGAAATTTAAAGCAACCCCATAACCCCAATCATCCACATCCAAACGATCAGAATAAGTAGCGATCAGGGAGCCGCCAGAAGGTAAATACCATTTATCTTGTTGCCACCAGTCAGCACCAATTGCTTCGATCATAATTGCTTCTTTAAATTGATCGCCATCAATTGCA
>CAMLRJ010000568.1 GCA_946482345.1 uncultured Cellvibrio sp. | reverse complement strand
AACAATGCAGTGCTTGCACCCAAAGGTTTTTTAACCGGCGCCGAGTGGAATTGGGCCAGCGTTTATAAAACTTATGCAGAATATATTCAGCGCGGTGAAACGCCACCCAATTTGATTCGCGGTGGTTTGAAAGAAGGTGTTGTCAAATCTTCACCCTATGGTGCTGCGGTCACTGAAAAAGCCAAAGCGGATGCTGACAAAGTTCGCGCCGAATTTATGAAAGGCGAATTTGTTGTTTACAAAGGTCCGATTAAAGATAACACCGGCAAAGAAGTCATTCCCGCAGGCAAATCTTACGCGCAAACCGACATCTGGTTGGAAAGCATGGATTGGTTAGTCGAAGGTGTTGTGGGTTCAACCAAAGGCTAATCGCGAATGAAAACCATTGAAGCCATTTGCCTTACACTCGCTGCATTACTGGTGGCATTTTTTTTGATTGCCTTATTTATTGTAATGACTGGTAACGCAATCGGCGAAGTGTTTTACACCTTGTATCGCGGTGCGTTTGGCAGTTGGTTTTCCTGGCAAAATACTTTGGTGCGCGCTGCGCCGATTATGTTAACGGCGCTCTGCACTGCAATTCCTGCTCGCGTGGGATTAATTGTGATTGGTGGCGAAGGTGCTGTGGTAGTCGGTGGGCTTTGCGCAGCACTTGTTGGCATTCAAGCGCAACATTTTTCTCCATTTATTGTGCTGAGCATGATGGTAATCACCGGCATGCTCACCGGCGGAATTTGGATCGCGCTGGTTGGCATCTTCAAACAATATCGCGGAGTCAATGAAACTATCAGTTCTTTGTTGATGAGTTATATCGCGATTGCGATTTTAAATTTTTTAGTGGTCGGCCCTTTAAAAGATCCTTCAACACTCAACAAGCCTTCAACTTTTCATATTGGTGACGCCAATATGTTAGGTGCTATGGGTGAATCATCAATTCATTGGGGATTGGGTTTTGGTTTGATCGCATGTCTCATTATGTTTTTGGTTACGCGTTACACCACTTTTGGTATGGCAGCCGATGTTGTGGGTGGTAATCATCGCGCGGCGGCATTAAGCGGATTGCCTGTGCGCAAATTAGTGATTTGGTCCTGTTTTCTTGGCGGCGCTGCCGCGGGTTTAGCGGGCATGATCGAAGTCGCTGCCGTGCATGGTCGTGCGAATGGTTCGCTTAATGCGGGTTACGGTTATGCTGGAATTTTGGTGGCATTTCTTGCGCGACATAATCCACTTGCGGTAATTCCTTTTGCAATTTTACTCGGCGGTATTACCGCGAGTGGTGGTTTATTGCAGCGTGTGCATGATTTACCTGATGCAACAGTCCTGGTGATGCAGGGCATTATTTTTGTGGTGATTTTATCCAGCGAAATGTTGTACGGACGCTTCCGTGTATTGCAACCCAGGGGGCTGGCATGAGCGGCGAAAGCGCAGGTTTATTAGGTGTGCTGATTGCAGTACTGGGAGGTGCGATACGCGTGGGCACGCCATTTTTATTTGTCAGTTTGGGTGAATGCCTCACCGAAAAAAGTGGCCGCATTAATTTGGGATTGGAAGCCAATTTGGTTTTAGGTGCGATGGTGGGTTACGCAATTTCTTTAATCAGTGGATCGCCCTGGTTAGGTGTCATGGCCGCAGGCAGTGCGGGAATGTTGTTAGGATTTATGCACGCACTTTTGTGTCAGCAACCGCGGGTAAATGATATTGCAGTGGGTATTGCGCTGATGTTGTTTGGCACAGGTGTTGCGTTTTATCTCGGTAAACCTTTTATCCAACCCACCGCACCACAATTGCCGAGTATTCCCTTGGGATTTTGGAGCGACTCGCCAGTAATTCGTTCTGCACTCAATATCAACGCATTATTTTTTGTGGGCTTGGCGCTAGTGCCAATTATGTCCTGGTTTTTTAATCGCACGCGTTGGGGCATGCATGTGCGTGTGGTGGGTGACAGTGCCGATGCTGCGCTTGCGCTTGGAATTTCTGTAAAACGGGTGCGCATGTTGAGCACAATTTTTGGTGGATGTTTGGCGAGCATCGGTGGTGCTTATCTTTCACTTTATTATCCCGGTAGTTGGAGCGAAGGTCTTTCAAGTGGACAAGGATTAATGGCAGTTGCTCTGGTGATTTTTGCGCGATGGAATCCGGTGAATTGTCTCTACGCCAGTTTGTTATTTGGTGGCACAGCGGCGCTCGGGCCTGCATTGCAATCAGTTGGATTTACAGCGGGATACGATTTATTTAACGCAGCACCTTATGTATTAACACTCGCGATTATGATCGCCACTTCTTCAGCAAAACGATCATTGCCCGGTTTGCCTGGTGAATTGGCGAAATAACAGATGACAGGAAATGCCTATGCAACGTTTTATTCAATCTGAGCCTTACTCCTGGCCTTACAACGGTAATTTCACACCGGAAAATACTGCACTGGTGATTATCGATATGCAAACCGATTTTTGCGGGCCCGGTGGTTATGTTGACAAAATGGGTTACGACTTGAGTTTAACGCGTGCGCCGATTGAGCCGATAAAAAAATTATTAAGTTTTGCGCGTGAAAAAGGTTTTCACATTATTCATACCCGTGAAGGTCACAGGCCTGACCTGGCCGATTTACCCGCGAATAAACGTTGGCGCAGCCGACAAATTGGTGCAGGCATAGGCGACCCTGGTCCATGCGGAAAAATTTTAGTTAGAGGTGAAGCTGGTTGGAATATCATTCATGAGCTTGAACCCTTGCCCGGTGAGATGATTATCGATAAACCGGGTAAAGGTTCTTTTTATGCAACCGACCTCGACATGATTCTGCGACAAAAAAATATTTGCAATTTAATTATCACTGGCATCACGACTGATGTTTGTGTGAGTACCACTATGCGTGAAGCCAATGATCGCGGTTACGAATGTGTAGTGGTAGAAGATTGCTGCGGTGCGACTGATCATAACAATCATCTTGCTGCACTGAATATGGTGAAAATGCAAGGCGGTGTTTTTGGTGCTGTCACCTCATCC
>CAMLRJ010000567.1 GCA_946482345.1 uncultured Cellvibrio sp. | reverse complement strand
CGCTTCGTCGCGCTATTTGACGACAAATTCCCGACACCGGCGCAAATTCTGCAAACAGCCACCATCAATGGTGCGCGTTTTATGCATCAGGACAAAGACTACGGCAGCATAGCAGTCGGGAAAAAAGCAGATTTAGTGCTGCTGAATCAAAACCCACTGCTGGATATCAAAGCCAGCCGTAGTATTGAAACTCTGCTGTATCAGGGCAAAGTTTATAACAGAGCAACTTTGGATCAGCTGTTGCAACAAGCCGAACAACGTAAGCTGGAGCTGGAACAGAAAGCGGGTTAATGAAGCTGAGTACGGTAGCATAAGGCCGGAGTTGATCTGGCCTTGTCGTGAAAGTTTAATTGCCACAACAAGCCCGGTAATTATTCAAATGTGACAGGTAAACACCACTGCTGGACCTTTGCTTTGCACTATTGTTTAAGTTTGTGTAATTCGGTAAGCAACTCGACATTCTTCTCTTCAATTCTTCTTGAAAAGTCTCTAGCGTCGATCTGTTGTGCTACCAAAAGGTTCAAATAATTTGCTTTATCAGAGTCGGCAGCGGAGAAGTAGTTAAACATCGCAATTTTCCATTGTTCGTCAAGTGTAATGGCTTCTTGACCCCATGAACCATCCTTCTTTACCGCATTTACTAAATTAGCGTAGAGCTTATCAATCGATTGATGAGATGCCTGTGCTGCATCAATCTTGCTTTTGTATGTATCAAGCTTAATGGAAAAATCTGCAAGGACCTTCTCAGCAATGACCGGAGAGGTTATTGGTCCATTTATCAATAATTCAGATACATTTCGGCTAGCGGTTAATGCTGTCTGGATTGTCGTAAATTTTTGTATTCCTATATCATCATATGATTGAATACTCTTTTGTGCATAAGCTATCCCTGTGTCCATGCTGCAGGCTCCATGATATGAGATTGCATCTGCCATAGCGCCTTCCACTGTGTATTGGTCTAATGGTTTAGACCGCTTATTTTCTATTTCTTTCAGTAAATCGGCCCTACTTTTTTGTATTCCAGGGATGATCACGCTAGTCGCTACCGATTCAAATATGGCCTGATTCAATTCAGCTCTTGTTCCGCTCGATATACCTGCTAAGCCGGATAAGAGTCTAGCAGTATCTGCACCTGTAACTATTGCACCAGCACCACCTAATACAGTAGTTAATGTCCCAAATATGCCATTTGTATATGTGCTAACTCTTTTGAGGTAAGTGACGTACAGGTTACACCTCTGATTAGACGCCGCTATTAGACGATCCTGAATTTGTGAACGATGTGCTATTCCGTATTTTGTATCATCTGTATTGGCTTGCTTGAATGCCATACTGAGATGCCTAATCTTCTCAGCTTCTTCTAATGTTTTATATTGAACGTTATTGTATGGGTCAAGTAACTGGAATAGCTGTTCGTCAGTGAATTCTTCAAATCCTATCTTGAACATTTGATTAGCAGACGCTGCAGTTACTCGATTATCGCCTAGCAGGCTTTTTTCTGGCCCAAATGATGAGCAGCCCATTGTCAGTGAGCATGCTATGTTAACTATGACAATCCAGTTTCGTATAAACATTACAATTCCCTCTTAATTGTTGCATTCACTTTGTCTGTGAGGCTTAGCAGTTAGCTGCAATTGTCATCAGACAGGGTGCATGACAATGTAGGTTAAGATAAAAATGCTTTAACAACTTGCTCTAACTCGTTGGCTGTGATTTCTCCCAGCTTGCGATAACTTTCCCACTGCGCTTCATCAAAAAACTGATCATTTGTACTTTGATGCGGGAAGTCGGGGTGGTCGATTTGGTAACGCAATACATCAATAGGTTCCTGCCTGGTTAAGGTGGGTTTGATGTAGAGGATCCAGATTTCATCAATCTTTGATATCAGATCCTGAGTTTCAAATTTGCCATGTAGTAGCACAGCTCTTTTTACTGACGATGGATTTTGATGCCAAATTGGGTCTGGTTTTGCTGATTTCAGTTGATCAAGTTGACCCAGTTGACTTTGAGAACTTGTGGAGGAAAAAATGGACTCAATTTTTGTTGAGTCAGCGACTTCAAGTTTACACCGGAAATCCAATTGAACACGTCGAATGAGATTGCCCAGATCTTCAAATAAAAACTCTGAGTCGCAACCGGCATCTATCGCAACAATGCGTGGAACTCTTCTGCGTACCATTTCATAAATACCCAAATTCTCAAAATGCCCCCCATCACTCAGATACCAGTCATTTATCACTTCAGACCTGTATCTGTTACTGAGCTCTGTCCAAAAACCTGAGTAAAATACATGCTTCGATTTTCTATGCCACCAAAGTCCCGTCCTAATGTTGAATAATGCCGCCATCAAGCTGGTGGCCCCAGTGGTAGATTGGCCCATACCGGTTGAGGCTGCTGCTCCTGATACAGCAATCCACTGTCCAAGCGAAAGCGCCGGACGCTCTTCGTTCCAAGCCGAATGATGACTATGTGACCAGTTATAGCCGAGGCCCGACACAGCAAGGTTTTGTCCCTTGCAATCTGGCCACCACAAGTCATTGCCAGGAGACATCGAATTATTCAAAGTGGTATTGATCAGATGCAGAGGGCCGCCGTTTAGTTCAGGGCGATAATTTTGGACGTCACGAACATCGTCGCCGCACTCATATTCGGCAGCGTTATGTATTTTATTGTTTGTGGTCGAAAATCGATTTGAATTGGCCGCGCCAAGGAAAGCGCGGCGTAAACGTGCTGCGTAAAAGTAGTGCAGGGAAGTCTGATTGATTGAATGTGTTAGTTTGTTTAATGCTGCAGCGATAACGGCTGGAACACAAATAAGAACAAGCCAGGCTTCATGGCAGGGAAATGGATAACCATTGTAAAAATTCAGACTATCAAACTTAAAACCCAGCTCGTAATATAGCCAATCGAATAGAATGTATGTTAAGCAACTAACCATTGTGAGATAGGCGATGAAAATCACCATTGTCACTATATAACTAGTTATTTTTAAGGAAGGAGTTTTGCC
>CAMLRJ010000566.1 GCA_946482345.1 uncultured Cellvibrio sp. | reverse complement strand
AAGCGAGTGAAAATGCCAAACAATCTGCCGGGCCATGTCGCGAGCCATTTCAATACGGTGAAATTTTGCGTGCAGCGGGAATTGATTTGAGTGAGCACGAAATTGCTGTGCGTTATTACAAAGAGCGTGCGAGTCCATTATTAATTCCTTTTCCTCACAAAAAACAGCCACAAACGTTTGATCCGCATCCTGAAGGAACACGATTGTGGGAGCCGGGAGAAGCGCTGGAAAATATTGATTGGTTTCAAAGTTTGGGAATTAGCCCTGTCGTTATTCCCGGTGTGACAACGGTTCAACGTGAGTGGGGAGAATCGCCGGGAATTGAACCGAAAATTAAACCGGTTGATCTGGATTTATATGTGGATTGTTCCGGCTCTATGCCGAATCCACAAATTCAAATTTCTTACACGGCATTAGCGGGCGCGATTTTATGTTTATCTGCACTACGCAGTGGTGCGTCGGTGCAAGTGACTTTATGGAGCGGTGCGCGACAATTTGTGTGTACACCGGGATTTGTACGCGACCAACAAAAAATATTGGAAGTGCTGACAGGTTATTTGGGCGGTGGTACTGCCTTTCCAATTCATATGTTACGCAAAACCCATTGCGAAAAACCACGCAATAATGAATCGCATATTGTGATTTTATCGGATGATGGTGTGACCACACTATTTGATAAAGATGAACAAGGTAACAGCGGTTGGGACATTGCCGGGCAAGCGTTAAAAAATGCCAAAGGTGGCGGCACTATGGTGTTAAATTTGCCATGGAATTGTGAGCTCAGCCAGGTTTCTAATTATTGGAAAACACACGCCGAATTATTATTGCGTGCAGAAGAAGAGCAAGGCTGGTCCATTTTTGCTGTGGATTCATGGGAAGCCATGATTCAATTTGCACGCGATTTTAGTCGCAAGGTATATTCTCTTTCATCAGAACATTAAAGAAGGCACCCATGACAGCACATGAAGGCCCGGCTATTTCACACTTGCATCATCGCATGACGGCGATTTCACCCGCCCTGGTTGAGTCGCAGGATGTAAAACATTTGCCTGCATTGGTACATGATTTACTTTATCGTCATCAACAGAATTTTTCTTACGAATTATTGGCGCCATTTCGTGAGCCTTCTGTGAAGTGCCCATGGTATACAACTTGTTACTTGCTGCTGCATCTTTATGCGGATGTATCTTTTTTAAAACAACAACTGGATTCGAAAAAATTGGTAAAAGCCTTGGAAGAAAAATCCAAAGAACTTTTTGCTTCTGTAAAATCCGGAAAAAATGCGATTTATATTGAGGATGTGGATCGTCGTGAAGAATTGATTCGCGTAGCCTTGGCTGCTGTGGATTTACGTCCCGAAGGTGAAACGCAAGTGCAAGCCGATGACCGTTTATTAATGGTGAGTTCTTTTGAAAGAAAACGAGTGATGGAAGCGGCCAAAGCCGCTGAAGAACGTGCTGCACAAGTTCGTGAAGCTTTGGCAAGAAAAGCGGCTCAGGAAGCCGCTAATAAAATGTCGCGCGAATAAAATGCAACCTTGGGAAGATGTTCATCGTTTGCCGGATTTGGATGAAGCCGGTAAAAATATTTTATTGAAAATACTGCAGCACCCCAATGCACCTGTTTTTCGCAATCGTTCCGGACATTTTTTAACAAAGGCACGTCAACAGGAATTATATTTACTCGAACAAGACGAAATCCAGAAAGCTTGTGATCCTGATATAAATGCCAAGAAGAATCTGCCTGCATTTTTAAATGTGTGCCGCCAACAAGTGCCTTTCTATAAGGACTATGATTGGAGTTTTTGCAATCATCATTTTCCCGAAATAGAGTTTTCTCAATTGCCTTGTATTGCTCGTGAGGATTTAAGTCGCGATATTGCCCGTTTCGTTCCGGATCATTTATCGCTGGATAATTTATTAGCCTTCACTACTAACGGTACTACCGGCCATGCGATTGTGATTCCTTCGCATCCGGAAATTGCAGCGCGTTATAGTTGGTTTCACAAAAAAGCGTTGTTATGGAATGGCGTTAATCCAGATCGTTTTCAGAGCGATGTTGCAGTCATGCTCGCTGGCTTTCAGAAACACTGTTTTACCTATGTCTCTTTGATGCATTCACTCAAGAATAAAGGCTTGATCAAAACCAATTTTTATCCTGATGATTGGCAAGATCCTGACGACAGAAAAATTTATGTTGAGGCCATGGCGCCGGATTTAATTACGGACGATCCACTGTCACTTCATGAATTGACACAACTGAACATCCAACATCAACCACAAGCCATTATTTCCACCTCAATGGCTTTGCTTAAACAGCAACAACAATTGCTTGAAGATTATTGGCGGTGTCCGGTTATCAACATTTATTCGATGAATGAAGCTGGCCCAATTGCGGCCAGTATAAAAGGCGTTGAAGGTTTTCGATTATTACAATCCAACATGGTAGTTGAAATTCTGGATGCAGATGGCAATCGATTGCCTTCTGGTGAGCGCGGTGAAATTACTATCACCCATGGCATCAACGACTATCTTCCGTTATTGCGTTATCGCACCGGTGACTACGCAAAACTCGAACAAAAAAGTGATGGCCATTGGTACCTGATCGACCTTGAAGGCCGACCACCTGTGAAATACCAAACCAGTGAAGGTGAATGGTTAAACAACGTCGATATCACTCATGCATTAAATGAATTTGCATTACCACAATTTACGTTACATCAATTAAAAAACGGCGATATTGAAATGCGTATTCGCGGGGGTTTTGATACGTCTGTCTTACACTCAAAACTGAAAGATATTTTTGGTGACTCAACAAAAATATCAATTCATACCCATCAACAGTTCGTGGATAAAGTGATTCAGTATACGCGGGAATAAATTAATAATACGTTAATCTTTCGCCAACAAATAAATGTTAGGTTCGCCATATTCCCAATTTACATGCAAGCAGCTATAGGGATATAAATACTCTCGAGAATAGAAAGTTTGCCTTGAATCAAGATCTTCACTAAA
>CAMLRJ010000565.1 GCA_946482345.1 uncultured Cellvibrio sp. | reverse complement strand
GGTAACTATCCAATACTTGTAATACTCTCATTCAGCTATCCCTTTTTCAGCGCTTTCACAAATTAATCTTCGACGTTTGGCGCCTTTTATTTCCGGTTGCCAATCCGTAAAACTCAATTGTGGTTTTATCAGGCCGAAATGTTCACACAAATGGGCAATATTTTTTTCAATCGATTGTTTGCAGGCCTCACTGTCTGTCCGGGTTTTAATTGCTATATGCCAATTTAATCCTTGCTGGATAATTTTGTATTCCAATAATTCAGGCTCTACCAACATCATGCAGCGCCGCAGGCTATCGGGATAAAGCGGTTTTAATTCTTCAGATTTTTTTTCCGGTAGCCAAAAGATTTCGTCCGAACGGCCTTCGATTGCTGCGATGCAAGTTTCAACATTGCCGCAACTGCAAGGTTGATCGGCTAGTTGCAAAATATCATTTAATTGGTAACGCAAAATCATTTGGGTGGAGCGGGTGAAATCGGTGATGATAGGTTGAAATCGTTTTTGTTCAGCGTCCAGCCATTTTTTTTCAATATGAATATAGGTTTCGTTTAAATGTAAATTCCCCTGCTCGCAGGTGTAGGCCAGAAAACCCTCTGTAGCTTGATAAATTTGATGTACTTTTTGTGCAAAAGTTTTCTCGATTTCTTGCGCTACATCCGCTTCCAGAACTTCTGCCACATTGATAATCCGTTGGGGGGTTATGGTTAAGCGCCCGTCTGCTTTTGCTTTGGTCAGCGCTTGTAAAATACTCGCGGGTGCAACCAGTACTTGAGGTGGAAATTGATTCAGTTTGAGAATCTGTTCATCCAGTGATTGCAACAAATCATAAAAACGAAAATCAATTCGTGAGCTATTCAATGTGTTGTAAAGATTGCTATTGGCGCGCAGAAAAAAAGCGATGCTTAATTTGGGTTGCCAGGGTTTTAGAATCTGTTTTAAAAATTGATTGGGCAATGTTTTTGCTAATAGAATTCCTGCCCAGCGCAATCTTTCCTGTTTGCTAACCAGAAATACGCCGCGTTTCCCGGAAGTACCGCTGGAAAGCCCCACCGTAAAACCTTTCCATTCCGGATTAAAATCACGTGAATTTTCAGCGGCAATTGCAATCGATAAAACGCTTTCCAGTGCAATATTTTCTGTATTGCGACCGGCAAAATTTTCCATCATGCCGTTTTTATCCATCAAGGGATAATCCGCCAGCGGTTTACCCGCAAAGGGTTTGTAAAAAGTCGCTTTTATTACTTGATGTTCAAGATAAAGTTGTAATTGTTTTTGTTGCCAGTTTTCCAGCTCTTGTCGATGCGTAAATTGCTTATGGCGGGCGAGAATAAAATGACCAATTAAAACCCATTTATCCCAAAAAGAATTAAGACTCATGATGCACTCTTATTATTTTCTTTCGTCATGGATTCGTTAAAACCAAACCAGCTGGGAATACAGTGTGATGGCAAAATCGAAATAGATGTTTCGCGTTTGGCTAATTCACTTAATTGGAAAAAAGTTTTTTTGTAATCCTGATTATTCGCTGTTGCAAATCCGGCAACAAAAGAGGGCAGACGGCCTTCACGACAAGCGGGTAATGACCAGCAAGCATCCGCTGTTAAAAATACCGGGCGGCCATCGGTATCCATGATTAACAAACCTATCTGGCCATGACTATGTCCAGGTAAAGGGATAATTAACAAGCTTTTATCACCGAATAGATCATAGGCTCGGGTGAAAGGCTGCATCCAATCCGGTAAATCAATCGGGTTTAAATTTTCTGCATAAACCAATCGATCAAAATAATTTTCCGGCAATAGTCCCGACAATTTTCCTTGCAGGGTTGCACGCAAGGGTTTTGTCATAAGAGACTGTAAATCGTCAGTATCTTTTTTCGATGCGATAAATTTTGCATTCGGAAAATCCCGCAAGCCTGCAATATGATCGCCATGATAGTGCGACACAATTATCCAGCGAATATCATCGGCATTGATTCCCATTTGTGCCAACTGTGCCAATAGTTTTTCTTCATCATTAAGCTTGATCGGCAAGGCTAATCGATAAAGTTTTTCAGGAAATGAATTCGTTGCTTCAAAAAAATGATCAGCATAACCGGTATCAAAGAGAATCCAGCCTTGATCGGGGTGTCGAATCAATCCACAAAAAGAGGGGAAATCAATCATCGACATTTTGCCACCGCGCGCGGCGATGCATTCCAGGTGCCGACACTGTCCGACTCGCAAATATTTAACATGCACGCAAGTCATAATGATTTTTCCTGTTGCGATAACTTTTTCTGCCGGGATAGATGGTCTTGTTGAAAGTACCAGTGTGAATATTCTTTGATGGCATCAGCAAATTTTATTTTGGGTTGATAACCCAGGTCTTTTTCTATGGCGGAAATATCCAGTGTTTGACTAAAAGCTAAAACGCCCGCGCCATAACGAGTGATTTTGGGTTCTTTGCCGCTGACTATTTTTGCCCAGGACTCCAAAAATATCGCCAGAGTTTTTACCAACCACCAGGGTAGTTTTTTGGTTTTTAATGGCAGGTGAAATTCCGTTGATAAGGCATGAAATAAATCGGTTAATTTTTGCGGTTCACCATTGGTAACATTATAAATCGCTACTGGTTTTTTTAATTCTTTCGTTAAAGCTAACAAAATGGCATCTACCAGATTATCGACATAAGTGACATCCAGCATCGCATTGCCGCCGCGAATTAAAGGTACAGAACCTGCTTGAATCACTCGCAAAATTCGCGGCATCAGGGTTTGATCCCAAGGCCCGAAAATCGCTTTGGGTCGCAAAATAATTCGCTGTGCAATTGTTGAAGCCAACACCAGAGCTTCGGCTTTTGCTTTTGTCGCAACATAATCATTGATTGGGGGCGGTTGGGGTGAATCTTCTTTTACATTGATCTTGTCTTTAAATTCAAAATAAACACTGGGCGTAGAAATGTGTACCAAGCGCGGTACGCCATTTTTTTCGCAAGCAGCCAATACTTCTTTGGTGCTTTCCACATTGGCTTTTATAAAATCCTCCTGCTTGCCCCAG
>CAMLRJ010000564.1 GCA_946482345.1 uncultured Cellvibrio sp. | reverse complement strand
TGCCAGATCCGAAACCAATCTATCCGTTAATGGATTGATATTGGAAATCTGGATTTTTTGAGTCAATACACTTTCAACAAAAGACGCCAGGCAAATCGGACGCAAAATATCGTTACGCACGCAGTCTTTTTCGTTACCGGTCGTTGCACTTAACAGGAATGGTGCTTTGATATTATCCAACGGCAATCGGTATCGACCTTTTGCATCAGTGGCTGCAACCCGTATTTGACCGTCTGCATCAATTAATTTAACGCTGGCATTCGCCAATGGATCAGTTTCCACAACGAATCCCTGCAACATTTTTTGTGCAGTATTGGTCTGCGTCTGTGAGGGAAAATAATGACACGCATTTATTAACACACATGTCACAAGCACAACGAATTTTAATAAAAACAAAACCTGCAGGTTTTTATTAATATTTTGATTAAATTTTTTATTTTCCATAAACTGACTCCGAAAATTATCATTCACCCAATGGCAGACAAGCATGACTCTATTGATTCGCTTACCCATTATTCATTTACTGGCTATTCGTTTACTGGCCATGCGTTTACTGGGTTGCACCAGTTTACTTTTGTTATGTTCTTGCCAGCATTACATCACCGACATACGCGATCCCAACAATACTTACACCCCTGAAACAACCTACACCAAATTAATTACAAAATACCCGCAGATCAGTGTAGCGAATCGACAAGTGCCTGATAACGTAAAAGAAATAAAAAATATCACTTACGTTCATTACGACAAACGCGCATTGCAACTGGATCTGTATTTACCCAAAAATTTATCCAAAAAACGACCGGCAATTGTTCTGGTTCACGGAGGCGGTTGGCGCGCTGGTTACAGAACCAATTTTACAGCTTTTGCAATTGCCATGGCACAACAAGGTTATGCGGCTGCCACTATCAGTTACCGGCTTTCTCCGGAAGCGAAATACCCGGCAGCAATTTATGATGTTAAATCAGCCATTCGCTGGTTGCGAAAAAACGCGCAAAAATATCAGATAGATCCTGACCAAATTGCTGTTGGCGGCGGATCTGCCGGAGGTCAAATCGCCAGTTTGACAGGAGTTACCAATGACCTGGAATTATTTGACCCCAAAATGCACGAATCACCTGTTTCCAGTCACGTTCAAGCCATTGTTAACATAGACGGCTTATCCGACTTCACTTCCGAAGCAGCCCGATTTCATGAAGATGATCCACGCAAAAATCCTTCATCTGCAGGCGCCTGGTTTGGAGGACGCTATCACGAGAAAAAAGAGTTATGGCATCAAGCCTCACCGATTTATTATGTGAATAAATCCACACCACCCATTTTATTTTTAATCAGCAACGAAGAAAGATTCAGTCTCGGCCACAAAGAAATGATTGAAAAAATGAAGGAGTTTAATATTCCTTATCAGCTAACACAGATTCCGAACACGCCACATTCGTTCTGGTTATTTGATCCCTGGTTAAAACCATCCGTTGATACGACAGTAAAATTTTTGGATGCACAATTCAAAATACAAGGTCAGCAGTAATAAATATCGGAGTCTGTTACTGGATACCCATTTCTTCCGATTTTTTACGCAACTCCTCAATCGATAGCCACAATTCTTTTCTATCCAAAGGGGTGGCTTTAGGTAAAAAAGGATTGGCTATACGAAAGGCTTTTCGATTGGGCAAGTCTGCAATTCTCAACACATCCCGCACTTCTTTACTTTGGTAAAAATAATTATCGAAACTGCCATCACGTATGGCTTGTTCCAAACCCGCTTCAACATCTTTTGCAACTTGCGGCCGGTGTTTGCTAACAAAAAAATAGGTTGGCAAGGGATAAATCAATACCAATTTTTTTTCTACTTCCAACTGCAGTGTTGGAAAAGCAGCCATTTCGTTCCAGGCTTCATTGGCGCCACGTGGAAAACCATCAAATCGTCCGCCATCCAACATGTAAAACAAACCTTGTTTCTTGGTAATTTTTACAACATTAAAACCTGCTTTTTCCAAAATATCGGAATCCTGCCAGGTTTTGACTTGCCCAAGTGTCAATTGTTGGAAATCGCTTAAGGAATTAACACGATCAAAACGACTTTGATCGCCTTTGCGAATTAATAAAATTCTGTGGCTCATCAGACCTCGATAAGCATCTATTCGTATCGGAATAAAATCCTGCTCCATTTGTTCCGAGGTACCACCCCACATCACGGTGATCTCACCTGATTTCACTGACTCCATTACTCGCGGACGGGAATAAGTTTCATCGGTTGTACTGTAAGTATATTTTTTACCTGAATAACTCAATGCATGTTTCAACAAGCCTTGCATGTAATCACTTTGCACATTGGTTGGTTTGTTGTACTTAACATCCAAACTTTCTGCGTAAGCAAAGGAAACAAAAAAAATGTAAAGAAAAAGCAAGTATGAAAATTTACGCACTGGCACCATCATGTAACTCCAAAAAATTATCGCTGACTGCAGATTATTCAGGCAACGGCATGTATTTCGAGTATAGTCCAGATTAGATTCTTTGCTTCGGCATTAGGTAGAATGCGGAAAATTCCAACCATAACTGCGAGTATCCACTCATGAGTATTTATCGAAATTACCCGCTGTCTTTCTTGTTTTTATTTTGGATTTCGTGGGTAAGTTTTCACGCCAACGCAAAACCGGATTGCGTTTCTTATCTTGGAAACAGTTTTCTGGCTAATTGCCAAACCTGGGCAAAAGGACTTGAAGGTCAACGCAAGGCTGATCTTGGTAATGGTTATTTTCTCAACCCGATTATGGCGGGCGATCATCCGGATCCCAGCATTTTGAAAGACGGGGATGACTACTACATGACCTTTTCCTCTTTTGAAGCCTACCCCGGATTGACCATCTGGCACTCAAAAGATTTGATTAACTGGCAGCCCCTGGGTCCCAGCCTCAAAAAATATATCGGCAGCGTATGGGCTCCCGAGCTGACAAAACACAATGGTCGCTATTATCTTTACATCCCCGCCAAATTACCCGGCAACAATAATATTTATGTTATTTGGGCTGACAATATTCGAGGTCCCT
>CAMLRJ010000563.1 GCA_946482345.1 uncultured Cellvibrio sp. | reverse complement strand
AGCGCGGAATTAAAAAAACATTTTAATCGCACGGATTCCTGCCAACAAAATAATCATCAAACCTTATTTAACGAATGGCAAAAACACATACCTGAAACGCTCAATTTATTGGACGCCAGCGCGAAGATTATTAACAACAAGTTTCAACTGGAAGTTTATTTTGCCAAGCCCATTTTCCGGGATGCAAAATCGGTCGATGTTTTTATAGAAGATGTACAAGTGGTTTCTTACGCTCCTGATCATCAAACACGCTGGAAGCACAATTGGATGCAATGGACACAGGAAAAAAATGATTCTTTTACTGATCTACCCACAAGCATCAATGCCGTTATTGTGGTTGATCACCAACGCAGCTATAAAATCAAACTGTCAACCCTGGAGAAATTATGATGAAACAATTATTAAAAGCCTTAGCCTTTTCGCTTATTTCCTTACCTTGTTTTGCCTCAGTGAATATCGGCGAACCTGCGCCGGATTTCACTTTGACAGACAGCAATGGCAAAACTCATTCCTTGTCAGAATTCAAAGGTAAAAATGTTATTTTGGAATGGACCAATCACGATTGTCCTTTTGTCAAAAAACATTACGAAAGTAACAACATGCAAAATCTGCAGAAAAAATACACCGAACAGGATGTAGTTTGGCTATCGATTATCTCATCAGCAGAAGGCAAACAAGGTTTTGTTTCCGGTGAAAAAGCCAATGAATTAACAACATCACGCAAGGCCCACCCAAGTTTTGTTTTATTTGACCCCAAAGGCAGTGCAGGAAAAGCTTACGGTGCAAAAACAACACCGCACATGTACATCATCGATAAAGAAGGTAAATTAATTTACAAAGGCGGGATAGACAGTATCAAATCTGCTGATAAAGCCGATATAGCAAAAGCAACCAACTACGTCGATAAAGCCATGACTGAACATCTGGCAGGAAAACCTGTATCAGAAGCCAATACTGCTTTTTATGGATGTGGTGTTAAATATTAAGAAAATTACAAGCCATTCCGATCAGCTCGGAATGGCTTGAATAAAAAATCAAATTTTAAATCTCGATAACAACTGTTTCATTTCCATCGACAACACATTTAATTGCTGACAATGTTCGGCTGTTTTCGATGCATCTTTTGCATTACTGACCGCAATATCATTTAACTGCACCAGATTTCGATCAATTTCTGCCGTCACTGCGCTTTGCTCTTCTGCAGCAGTCGCGATTTGTATGGTCATATCTGAAATAGATTTCACACCGGAACCCACACTGGATAAAGAAGATCCTGCATCATTTGCCGATTTCACTGCATCCTGCGTCATGCTGTTACTGGAATTCATCGCATCCACTGCACCTTGCACACCATTTTGCAATTGACTCAACATATCCTGAATATCCTGGGTTGATTGTTGCGTGCGGCTCGCCAATGTTCTGACTTCATCCGCCACAACCGCAAATCCTCTACCCTGTTCACCTGCCCTTGCTGCTTCAATTGCCGCATTGAGTGCAAGCAAATTGGTTTGATCGGCAACACCTCTGATCACATCAATAACCGAAGTCACCTCTTTCGCTTGTTCTTCCAGACGCAACATAACGTTAGCCGTTTGTTCAATGCGACTCGATAAATTTTGTACGCGATCAACTGCATTGTGAATTCTTTCCTGAACCTGATCGGTCACATCAGAAACCTGACGGGTATGTTGCGCCGTATTGCTGGTGTTACGCGCGACTTCCTGAATCGCCATAGTTAATTCATTTACCGCCGACACAACAGAACTGATCGCAATCGATTGATTTTCTGCAGCGCGCTGACTATTAACTGCAACACTGGTCATGGCATCTGCCGACACTGAAACCTGACTGGCACTGTTAATAATGCCTTTAATCAACGCTTGCAGTTTGCTCATAAAACGATTGACGTTAGCCGCCAAAATACCAAACTCATCGCCACGTGTTTGATCGAGACGAATCGTTAAATCACCATCGCCATCTGCAATATTTTCAATTCGATTGCTGACTTCTTTTAAAGGACGAATAACAAGCAAAGGTAAATTGTATGCAGCAAGCGCCGTGATCAACAATGCAAAACCTGCAATTAATGCCAGATTGAAACTGATATCGGATTGATCCTGTTCGATCACTTCGGAAAATTCATCAACTTGTTTCAAACGTTTTTCTTGCAATACATCAATATAATTTCGAAGCTCGGCAAATGCCGTTTGCGCATTACCATAAGATAAAGATTGTGCTGACTTACGTGAATCTTCATCACCCGCTTTTGCCAAATCAACAACCTGATCAGACAATTTTTTCCATTTATCAAAATATTGTCGATATTGTTCGCGCTCTTTTTCGGTTGGTTGACTCGAAAGATCCAATGCTTTGTTAATGCGATCCAAAGCTTGCCCCGCATTTTCATCATGCTCTTTAACCAGCGCGTCCACATCCGACACAGCCTGATAAATTAAACTCCGCTCTGCCATCACAGATTGATACAGATCGCGATCCGCCTGAATCATCAATTGAATTTCCTGAAGATTCACTCTGGCGATAGTCTGCGCGTAATTTCCCAATTTCTGGCTGTTGGATATCGCATAAAAACCCACAACCAACACCAATAAAACCAACAACACCAAAGGAAATGTGAGTTTCCAACGAAAACCCAACTGTTGATACCAGCCCATTTGCCCACCTGTTTACAAGGGATTGTCACCAAAGTGTAGCTCTTTATAGAAATTGCTCGAGATATTGATAGAGATTTTTTATTGGAAGATAAATGCGCCAGTCAGGACTTCTCTGTTAATCACAAAACCTCACACAAATACTTCAATGAAAGATAATCATCCAAGCCATAGCTGGAACCTTCCCTTCCCCAACCTGATTGCTTTACTCCACCAAAAGGTGCCATTTCGTTGGAGATTAAACCGGTGTTGATGCCGATCATGCCTGCTTGTATTTGTTGAGTGAGCCGGTGAATGCGCGATGCGTTTTGGGTATAGAGGTAGGCGGCTAATCCGTATTCGCTTTCGTTGATCTGTTGAATCAATTCGTTTTCATTTGTGAAACGGCAGATTGAGACTACCGGTCCAAAAACTTCTTCACGCAAA
>CAMLRJ010000562.1 GCA_946482345.1 uncultured Cellvibrio sp. | reverse complement strand
AGGAGCCAGTCCATCCCCCTTACCAAGGGGGAGGTTAGGAGGGGGTAAGGTTCTACCAGAGAAAAAAATGAAACCATTAATCGCTCTCGAATTTAACAAAGAAACCGATAAAGCTTTCGCACAAGCATTAAAAAAATCTGTGCGGGAGTATTTGGATCAACGAGGTGATCATCGTTTTGCCAATGGATTTTTTCTACTCAAATTACTGTTGTTGGCATTAACAGCTTACGGATTTTATTTCGCAGCACTCAATACGCACACTGCATTCACCTACATCATTTTCTATTGCGTGTTTTTTTGGTTCGCCATGTTGTTATCGATGAATGCCTCACACGATGCATCACATGGCAGTGTGTTTCGTAACCCGGTGGCTAATCGTTGGTTGATGGCCTTGTGTTCGATACCTATGGGTACTGACCCGGATTATTGGACTTTGCGTCACGTACATTTTCATCACACTTACCCCAATATCGAACACTATGATCTGGATATGGAACCCAATCCCGCGTTGCGACAAGCACCTTTTCATAAATGGGCACCACAGTATCAATATCAGCAATATTATTGGCCACTGGTCGCAGCAATTTCGTTAACCTATTTGTGCTGGGTTTCGGATTGGCTGGATAGATTTCAGAAAACACCTTTGCAAAAATTTTCGTATTTAAAAAAGCCCGGTTATTGGTTAAAGTTTTTTAGTTTGAAAACTGCTCACGTGACTTTATTGATTGTGATTCCTGCATTGGTGGTGGATTTGGCGCTATGGAAAATCCTGCTGATTTATTTGTGCGCCCAAATGCTGGTATCGGCTTTTTTAGTCCTGATGATATTGGGAACCCACTGGGCAGATGTCGAATTTTTTCAAGCCGATGGTCAAAATAGAATTCCTCATTCCTGGCATCGGCATGCATTTCTGACTGCCTGTGACTGGCAACCCAATCCGCGTTGGATAAATTATTTTTTGGGTGGACTGGATTTACATCTCACCCATCATTTGTTGCCGGGATTGTGCAATCGCCACTATCCAGAATTGGCAGTAAGAATTGAAAATCTCGCCAAAGAATTTAATTTACCTTATCGAAAAATCACTTATCCCGAATTGGTAAAAGCACAACAACAATTTTTGAAAAAAATGGGTAGCCAAAATAGCAATTAATCGATGCTGAAAAATCAAAACCCCGCGTCACGAGGGGCGTGAGCGGGGTTTTCAGGATGTTAGCTTTCCCAGGCCAGCTGCATGAATCCATAATCCTTGCGAAGTTGCATTCATTCCTTGCGAATGGCCCCATCCGACTGGGCACGGCCATTATTGATGCATGGCTGTGTTCCCACCAGTGGCGAATGTCTGTAATTTTTGTAGGAAATATCTCACAAGGCTGCCATCAACGCGGGCTTCCGGGTTTATAATCGCTGGCCTTTTAATCTGTCGGAACCTGTTATGCCGCCTAAAAAGAAAACTGTGGATTTCGAACAATCCCTCAAAGCACTTGAAGAACTGGTTAATCGAATGGAACAGGGTGATATGAGCCTTGAAGAATCACTTGAGGCTTTTCAAAAAGGTATATCCCTGACGCGCGAATGCCAGACCAGACTGGCAGAAGCAGAACAACAAGTGAATTTACTGATTGAAGAAAACGATCAATTCCGCCTCGAAGCCTTTGAGCCCGATCAGGACGATGATTGATGACCATTCCGGCGATAGAATTTTCAGATTTCATGGCGACCTGTCGTGATCGCGTCGAACAAGCGCTGGATCTAGCTTTTCCCGAGCACCAGGACCCAACCCGTTTGCGCAGCGCTATGCGTTACAGTTTATTTAACGGCGGCAAGCGGGTACGGCCGGTTTTGGCTTATGCATCCGTGCTGGCGGTAAATCCGCAACAGGATTTACGAGGTATCGACCCTATAGCCTGTGCACTCGAGTGCCTGCATTCCTACAGTTTGGTTCACGATGATTTACCCGCAATGGATGATGACAATTTGCGTCGCGGCAAACCCACGTGTCACATCGCTTACAACGAGGCCACCGCGATTTTGGCCGGGGATGGATTACAAACCCTGGCATTTGAGTTACTCACCCGCACGCCATTTTCGTCTGACATACAACTTGAACTGATCAAAACCCTGGCCTGGGGATCAGGTGCGGAAGGCATGGTGTTGGGCCAAGCCATAGACCTTGCCGCCGTCAATCAACAATTAACGCTTGATCAGCTGGAAAATATGCATAGGCATAAAACCGGCGCCCTGATTCGTGCCAGTGTGCGCATGGGTGGATTGGCTGCCGGTGCTGATCTGCAACAGTTGGTTGATCTGGATAAGTACGCCGCCGCTATAGGCCTGGCCTTTCAGGTTCAGGACGATATTCTGGATGTCACCGCTGATACCGCCACTTTGGGTAAGCAACAGGGCGCCGATATCGCCCATAACAAACCCACTTATGTTTCTTTATTGGGGTTGGATGCTGCGCAACAAAAAGCGCAAAAACTTTATCAGGATGCACTGGATTCATTGCAGATGTTTGGTGCCTCGGCCAATCATTTGCGACATCTGGCTGCTTATATTATTGGTCGCACTTATTAGTTAACAATTTATGGAATCATTTTTAGTTTCTACAGGCGTTGTTGCGCTTGCAGAGATGGGTGACAAAACCCAACTACTCGCCTTTATTTTGGCAGCACGATTTAAAAAACCTGTGCCAATTATTATCGGAATATTATTCGCCACACTGGTTAATCACGGTATTGCCGGTGCTTTGGGCGTTTGGATCACCGCTCATGTCAACCCGCAAATACTGGCCTGGATTTTGGCGATCTCTTTTATTGCGATGGCAATCTGGACATTAATTCCCGACAAGATTGAAGAAGAGGAAACCAAAATTGCCCAAAGTCTGGGAATTTTTGGCGCAACATTTATTACTTTTTTTCTCGCTGAAATGGGTGATAAAACGCAAGTCGCTACTGTTGCTATGGCAGCGCATTATTCATCTGCCATTTTGGTGGTGATGGGCACTACATTAGGGATGTTGATTGCCGATGTTCCCGCTGTTTTTCTCGGCGATAAATTCGCTGCAAAAATTTCCATGAAATGGGTTCATGGAATTGC
>CAMLRJ010000561.1 GCA_946482345.1 uncultured Cellvibrio sp. | reverse complement strand
TCCAGCCGTGTAAAAGTAGAATTGGTATTTTGATAAGGATCAGTATTGGGCTGACGGCTATGACTGATTGGATAAAAATAATTTCTTTTGTGCGGCGTTAGCATAAAACGATTGGATCTATCCAGCGCCTCCATTTCCAGGCGTTTGGCAAAAGGATGTTCCTGATCATTTTTTTCGACCGCTGTTTCGGTAATGTTGGCGTCTTCCTGTGCTTCTGAATTTTGTTGTATCAGGTTTTCGCAAATACGTTTTAAATCGTCAATTGATATGTTGCCAGCAGAGGTCAGTACATGTTGCTGTAAGCATTGTTGAAGAGCCGGATTATCGGTCTCGGAGAAAGAAGAAATTGGCACAAATAGAAATAAAACGAAGAACCATTTTGAAACAGACATGCGGTGTAATCCGTGAATGATTTTGCCGCATTCTACCAGTCTGATAAAAATTTTATAAAGGCATTATTTCCATTTGGCTTGAATCAGAAGTTGTATATCGACTTCCAGCCATTTTTGCAGAACTTGCGTTCCTTCAATAACGGCTTTCAGGTACAGGTCAATAATATCACTGGCCAAATCAAATATGCGGCGACTGTCGGCCTGGACTCTGTCACCTAAAATATCGTTTTCAACCATATTTAATAAAAAAGCCAGTTTCACTTCATAACTTTTTAATTGGTTGAGCAGTATTAACTCGGCGTCAGGTTTGTTTTCTACGCGCTTGATGTGGTGACGTAATTTTTCATTATTAACACGGGTGCATTGGATCAAATAACTGAGTTTTGTGCGGAAATCCTGGTCACAAATATGTGATGCTGACACATAGGTTGCCAGTGCTCGAATGCGTCCTATTTGCTCGGCAACTTCAGGCATCAATCGCGTTGAAAAATGTAGCATTTCCAAATAATTGAAACGTTGACTGGGTAAATTGGATTCATCCATTTGTGCCCACAGCGGTGTTTCCAACTGTTTGCCCAATCCTGAAATCATGGTGAGAAGTTGTTCTACCAAATGGCAATGCAATTCGTAATTCAGTATCACACTGTCTTCTTGCCAGTCCTGACTGATAGTGACCCAGGCGCTTAATAAATTTTGTTGCTGCAGTGGATTAACCAATTTGCCTGATCTGTGCGAAAACACTTCCAGCATTTGGAAATGACGTCCCAATTGTGTCTGCAGTTGGTGAATTTCCTGCTGGAATACAGGTGTTCCACCGAGGCTTCCCATGCTCATGCCTCTATGTCTCTGCACGGCTTTGAGTATTTGTATGAGTTGTTGAACCAGAGATAATGCATCAAGGCGCTGAAAATAATTCTCGCACACATCTACAAATACGTTGGTCTGTATGTGTCGTGTTAGAGCATTAATAGGTTGGTTTTGCATTTTCATGGTGCTGATTCGAGTATTTTGTCCAGTATAAGTTTCAGGATTTACTGGAATAGAATTCAGCAACACTTGTGCCAATGCAAGCTAAAAGCGGATGAGCTTCAAAATTGACGTGTTAATCAACTTGTGAACCACAATTGCGCAAGCAATTATTCTGTTTTTGCTGCTAATTCTTGCTCGATAAAATTCAGTGCTTCATCAATTAACAGCAGCATGGAATGTTTTGCACGTTCAGGGTTACGATTTTTAATCGCATTAAATACTTTGGCATGATCTTCCACTATGCCTTCATGATTGCCTTTCATCGGGCTGGTGTGACTGATACTCACTCTGAGTGCGGTTTGAATGAAATCGCGAAGACGAATATAGAATCGGTTGTTGCTCGCAAACAATATGCTCACATGAAAAGCTATGTCAGCTTCCAAATCTTCTTTGGTGTTTTCGCTGGCATTGCGCATTCTGTCCAGCGCTACTTCTATAGCATCAATTTGTTCGGTGGTGGCATATCGTGCGGCCAGCGCAGATGCTTCGGGCTCAATAGCAATGCGCATCTGTAAAAATTCTTTCAACACTTTCATGGATGGATTGCTGTCGAGTGACCAGCTCAGTAAATCCGGATCGAAAATATTCCATTCCTGTTGTGGTTGCACACGAATTCCCTGACGCGGCTTGCTGGTAATCAATCCTTTTGCTGAAAGCATTTTGACTGCTTCCCGAACTGCGCTTCGGCTTACGCCAAACTTGTCGCATAGTTCAGCTTCTGTCGGTAGTTCACTGTTGTTGTATTCGCCGCAGATAATGGATTTGCCAAGTTCTTGCGCCATGCGGTGGGATAAATTGAAGTAGCGGTCTAATAAAGCCATGTTCGGGTTCACGTTGTTGTTTTTGGGGATACTAACGATTATTCCAATAAAAAGACAAATATTTAGTGCTTCTTTTTTCAGACTGTTTGAGTTTTCATGTAATTATTATATAGTAATACAAAATAAATCCGACTCAAATAACAATTGAAAAAAGAACCCAAATGACTCGATTACTTCCCTTATTTCTCATTCTGTGTGCTGCGAGTATCCATGCGGCCAATCCTTTGTTTAACGATGTCTACACTGCTGATCCGGCTGCTTTGGTTGTAAAAGACAAGGTGTATTTGTATACCGGCCATGATCTTGCCAAAGACGACAGCAAATTCTATGAAATGAATGATTGGCTGGTGTTCTCGTCCAGTGACATGGTCAACTGGGAAAGGCATGGCCCCCGTTTGTCAGTGAAAGATTTCAGTTGGGCCAAGGGCGATGCCTGGGCGAGCCAGGTGATTGAGCGGGATGGAAAATACTATTGGTATGTCACCGTCCGCCACGCCAGCATCAACGGCTTTGCCATAGGTGTTGCTGTGGGCGATACACCGCTTGGGCCGTTCAAGGATGCGTTGGGCAAAGCACTCATCAGCAATGATATGACTACTGATACGGCGATTGATTGGGATGATTTGGATCCTTCGGTCATTATGGATGGTGAGCAAGCCTATCTTTTTTGGGGCAACACCAAGCCGCGTTATGCCAAATTGAAAAAGAACATGCTGGAGCTGGATGGCCCTATAGTGCCTATTGATCTGCCCAATTTCACTGAAGCCCTATGGATTCATAAAAAAGGTGATTGGTACTACTTGTCTTATGCATCCGGATTCCCTGAAAAAATTTCCTATGCCATGAGCAAAAAAGTAAC
>CAMLRJ010000560.1 GCA_946482345.1 uncultured Cellvibrio sp. | reverse complement strand
TGCGGTTTTTGAAGATTTGATTTATCAAAATCAACGCCAACCTGGTGCGCAGGAAACACAAGAAACGCAATTGCCATCCGGATTGCAATTGGGAACCGGTGCGCGTGTTGTGGCAACACAAAAAGAACATAGACAAGGCACTTTGCAAGTAACAGATCAATCATTGGATCTTGCCATTAATGGCCCTGGATATTTTCAAGTATTGCAACCGGACGGAAGTATTTCCTACACCCGCAACGGGCAATTGCAAATGAATGGTGAAGGTCAACTGGTGAATGCAGATGGTTATTTGTTAGAGCCAGCAATTACCGTTCCTGAAGGTGTGAATAAAATTACCATCAGCGAAACCGGAACAGTGAATGCTTACACGCAAGGCGTTGTTGATCCACAACAGCTGGGTGATATCACTCTGGTGAATTTTGTAAATCCTTCAGGTTTGCAAGCAGTCGGTGGAAATTTATTTGTCGAAACTCTGGCGAGTGGAAATCCTGTTCAGGGGACGCCCGGTGAAAACGGAATGGGTACTTTAAAACAAGGCATGTTGGAGGGTTCAAACGTCAATATAGTGGAAGAGATGGTCAGCATGATTACCACACAACGCGCCTACGAAATGAATTCAAAAGTCATTTCGACGGCCGATCAAATGCTGCAATACATTTCGCAAAATCTTTAATTGATTGGGGCGATAAAATGAAAATTCCGGTGTTGGTTTTTTGCATAGTGTCTTTATCTGCCTGTATGCAGAATCGTAAACCATTGCCGGATGATCCTGCTTACGCTCCTACAGTATCGGCGAATATGCCTGTGCCACAACGTACCGCAGGTTCGCTTTATCAAGATGCATACGGCATGAGTTTATTTGATGACCGCAAAGCGCATTTTGTTGGTGATGTGATTACTGTGACCCTGAGCGAAAAAACGGTTTCCAAAAAATCATCCGGTGTTGCAGTGAAAAAGAATTCTTCTGCGGATATGAATGCAGGGACTTTATTAGGCGCGGCCAATCCATCCTACAAAGGATTATCGCTGGAAAATTCGATTGCACACAATCGCACATTTTCCGGTGATGCCGATGCAGATCAAAGCAATAGTCTTGAAGGCAATATCACCGTCACAGTGTCTGAAATTCTTCCTAATGGAAATTTAATTGTACGCGGTGAAAAGTGGATCACATTAAATCGCGGCGATGAATTTATTCGCATCAGCGGCATCATTCGTCCCGACGACATAGCACCGGACAACACAGTGGTTTCTACACGTTTAGCCAATGCAAAAATTTCTTACAGCGGCACAGGTTCGCTTGCCGATTCCCAAACCATGGGTTGGTTTTCCCGTTTCTTTAATAGTGGCTGGTGGCCTTTCTAGGGGAATGAAAATGAAAAATTATTTTTTAAAAAATACCCCCCCTCCTAGCCTCCCCCTCCACAAGGGGGAGCAACAGATCTCACTTCGAGTTAAGCAGGGAGTAAAGTCCCTTCCCCTTACGAAGGGGAAGGTTAGGATGGGGTTTGTTTTGCTTTTACTGATATTTTTCACCAATTTCGCATTCGCCGAACGCATCAAAGATATCGCCAGTATTTCCGGTGTCAGATCAAATCAATTGGTGGGTTATGGTTTGGTGGTGGGGTTGGATGGAACCGGCGATCAAACCACACAATCACCTTTTACCACACAATCTTTTAACAGCATGTTGAAACAATTTGGCATCACTGTACCGGAAGGTGCGCGTATGCAAATGAAAAATGTAGCTGCCGTGATGGTACAAGCAGAATTGTCAGCATTTGCAAAACCCGGACAAACATTGGACATCACTATTTCATCGATCAGCAATGCCAAAAGTTTGCGCGGTGGCAGTTTGTTGGTGACACCACTTAAAGGCCTGGATGGAAAAGTTTATGCGGTTGCACAAGGTAATTTAATTGTGGGTGGATTAAGTGCATCAGGCGCAGATGGTTCCAAGATTACGGTGAATATTCCCAGCGCAGGTCGTATCCCAAATGGCGCTACTGTTGAACGAATGGTAGAAAATAATTTTGCGGCGGGACAACCGATTGTTTTTAATTTGCATAGAGCCGATTTCACAACAGCCAATCAGGTTGCCAAATCCATTAATAATTTATTGGGGCCTGATGTTGCCAAACCTTTGGATGCAGTTTCGATTATGGTGGATTCACCGGTGAATCCTGCACAGCGTGTCGATTACATTTCCATGCTGGAAAATTTACAAGTCACACCCGGTGAAGAAGTAGCGAAGGTGATTATTAATTCGCGCACCGGCACTATTGTGGTTGGAAAAAATGTTCGCGTGTCTCCGGTTGCTGTAACACACGGAAGCCTGACAGTTTCTGTTGTAGAAAGTTTGACTGTATCCCAACCCAATCCACTGGCTGATGGCAACACAGTTGTTGTGCCCACCAGTAATATTAAAGCAGAAGAAGAAACCAATCCCATGTTCAAGTTTGCACCCGGTGCAAGCCTTGATGAGATTGTGCGTTCAGTCAATAACGTGGGCGCATCGCCCAGTGATTTGATGGCCATTCTTGAAGCATTGAAACAAGCAGGCGCATTAAAAGCAGAATTGGTGGTGATCTAAAATGGCAATTGATTTTCGCGCAACCGATATGCAAACAGTGAAAGATAATTATCTGGATGTTAATTCATTAAATAAAATTACCCAATTGGGTAAAAAAGATAATGACGCTGCGCTAAAAGAAGTTGCCAAACAATTTGAAGCCTTGTTTTTAAAACAAATGCTGAAAACCATGCGCGATACCAATCAAATATTTGCCGAAGACAATCCATTAAATTCCAATGAAATGCAATTTCATCAGGATATGATGGATCATCAAATGGTGTTAAATCTTGCGAGTGGAAAGGGTATTGGTTTGGCGGAAGTTTTTTATAGGCAGATGTCACCGGGTCATAATGTTAGGCAAAAAGACCCCACCCTAACCCTCCCCTTCCCAGGGGAGGGGACAGATTTCACTCCGCAACAAGTAGGGAGTAAAGTCCCTCCCCCTGGCAACGACTACATGGATGCAGGAGGTAGAGTAATGCCGGGAGCAGTTACCGAGGGGGAGGTTAGGAGGGGGTCTTTTGATCAA
>CAMLRJ010000559.1 GCA_946482345.1 uncultured Cellvibrio sp. | reverse complement strand
GGTGAGAATGCGACCAGTAGAGATTCATGACCAGTCTTCGTTGTTACGGAGGTGGAGTTGGTTTCTTCGCGCTCAAATGGTTGAATAACAGCTTCCGTCGTGTACCGTTCATTTGCCAAATTACCGGATACAATTCTGAAATTCCCTGCAGGCTCATTCACCCCCATAATGGCAGACGAATTTAATACATAGGCATCCGCATGAATATCCAGTTGAGTGTCCGCAATCAGCTGCACGCGATCTGCGTTCTGGGTATTAAATGCGATCCCTGACCGCCATGCCTCAGGATCTAATGTGTATTCAAAGTAAGGGTTGATGTTTTCGACATTTACCTTGGCCTTCAACGAAATTATGTTGCCAATAATTTGTGAAGATAGATCGCTAACCTTTGTAGCTCCACTTAAAGAAATATCATTGACCCTTATGCTACTCACATCTATGTCATCCTGACTATCGGGGGTAAGCAATAAGGAAAAATCATTAGCTGGCTTGAAAGGATACTGTGAACCATTTCGAATAGACCCTGAGGCAGATGTTAAGCTTATTGTTTCTCCAAGGATCTTGCCACCAAAGCGGTTCAACAATGCACCTTCAGCCGACACAGAAACAATCTTACCGTTAAGTAACCCATTATTATCTACACTCTCTGCTGCTGTGTTTGCAACGCTAGCACTTATGCGTCCTCTATTGGCAAATTTTGTAGCTGCTATCCCATCAAATGAATCGGCAGTTACCTGCCCATTTACAATCAGTTGGCCTGCACTAGCTAGCTGGATGTTATTGTCCGAATAGAGTTTTCCATTAACTATCAATGAGCTTCCCGTTCGCAAGGTTGTTACTTTTATTGATTCTTCAATCAGAGCAATTGAACCTTGATAGGAGGTAGCAGACGCAATATCAGATGTAGTGTCTATACTGCCTGAAATATAGACAGGAGTTGTGGAAACCAACTTAGCGGCAAGTGTTTTAATATTTCCACGCACTTCAATGCCATATGTAGCGGATGAGGTGGTTGTGGATAGATCAAGATTTTTGTAATGAAAGTTGAATCCCGCATATAAATTTACAGAGCCAGAGCCAACAATATACCGCCCTGCTGTGTCTAGTAGAAAACTGCCATCACTACTGTAGTTGGCTTTAAGTTGCGTATTGGTTTCACCATTTAAAACAATTTTTGAAGCAATCAGCTCCAAAGCACCTATGCCTTTGGCCGATAAATTATTTATTGATATAGATGAGGAACTTATTGGGCTTATAGTTGCTGGCCACTTGTTTGCATCATACCCCACATTGGCTGAAGCTAAGGTAGCTCGACCAACATTTACCAATGCACATCCACTACATGTTGTTACACTGTTGCTGGATTTATTAAAGATAAGGAGATCTGCCCTCTCCCCCATAATCTCTATGGATGAATTTAAAGATAATTTACTTACTTCAATAATAATTAGTTTTGCTGCTACTCTCGCATCGTCAGTAAGATTTATTATTCTCAGGGGTCTTTGTAGGTTCAGCTCGCTTAAACGGATAACTGATACCCCGTGGCCATTAGGTACCGATGGGGTTAATAAATCGGCATCATCACCTTCAATAAGTACCGTATTACTATTACTACTTTCTGCGAAGCTGATAGTTGATGCACCAGCCTGAGTTATTGAGGCAACTAGACAAAGCCATGACAGCAAAATTGCTCGAAATATAATCAACATAAAGACAGCCTTGTGAAAAGTTGATGTGTAAGAAAGAAATGGAGGGGAAAAATCGTACGGTGGACCATCCATAAGCTGGAAACGGCCCCACTGAATGTAAAATCGGTTGGTGGAAATAGGAGGATAAAGAGAGCACTCATACCTAAGCTTTTTTCGTCCATAAGATACTTTAGAATGGCGCGATTTTATCTTTTGAAAAAGCAAAGGGCAAGCTAGATTTTATTACTATCGATTAGACAATAAGCCAGAATTAAAAACCCGCATTTCTGCGGGCTCTCGGACGACGTTGAATTACATCGGCTTTGCTTGTGGTACCCAAGGCCGGACTCGAACCGGCACAGCTTGCGCCACTACCACCTCAAGGTAGCGTGTCTACCAATTCCACCACTTGGGCTTTAAAACGTTTACTCTTCAGATTCCGGTACAGCAGGTACATCACTGGTCGCGGCGGGTGTCGTTTCTTCAACCGTCGGAACATCTGATTCCGGTACTACCTGTTGGTTTTCAACCGGTACCGGAATGCCATCTACAGCAACGGATGTACTGTTTTTGGCGATAATGGCCAAACCGAAACTGGTGCAGAAAAATATTGTGGCCAGAATCGCTGTAGCACGCGTAAAAAAGCTGCTGCCGCCCTGACTACCAAATACCGTCTGCGAGGCACCGGCCCCGAACGAAGCTCCGGCTGCAGCGCCTTTACCTTGTTGCAGCAGAATAAAGGCAATGATAGCCAATGCTGTCAACACGTGAATAACAAGAATAATTTTTTCCATTGTTATGCTCTCTGGTTGAACAACTGATACTAAAACCCGATGTTCAGTTGCTGTATCTAGCAGGTTTTATACATCCGCTGCTCGACAAATACTTAAAAATTCTTCGGCATCCAATGAAGCCCCGCCGAGCAAGGCGCCATCAATATCCGTCATGGCGAAAAGCTGGGCTGCATTATTGGCCTTTACACTGCCGCCATACAAAATACGCACCCGCTGCCCCACATCACCTAAAAGCTCACGAATAAAATGATGAACTTCCTGCGCTTGTTGCGGGGTCGCCGTCTTACCTGTACCTACTGCCCATACTGGCTCATAAGCTACTACGGCATGTTCGAATGCATCGCATCCGACACTTTCAACAACGGCATTGAGTTGTCGATGAATAACAGCCAATGCCTGACCGGTTTCACGCTGCTCCAGCGACTCTCCGACACACAGTATCGGGACCAGTTGTTCGCGCTGTACGGCAACGAACTTTTGCGCCACCTGAGTATCTGATTCCTGCTGCATCCGCCGGCGTTCGTTATGACCAACAATCACGTAACGACACTGCCAGTCCGCCAGCATCCGGGCAGATACTTCCCCCGTGTATGCACCACTTTCATACTCACTCACACTCTGCGC
>CAMLRJ010000558.1 GCA_946482345.1 uncultured Cellvibrio sp. | reverse complement strand
ATTTTACGCACGATTATTGAAAGGCGTGCAGAAGATGCCAAGGCTTATCTCAAGTCTCATATTGAGGAAAGTAAAACCGAAGTAAGAAAAATTACATTGCATATGCTTTATGAAGCACAGCAAAAAGAATTGAGTGATAAGTAGTTTTGTGAGTACAAAACGAAAAGGAATAAAGCACTGATCACACAATAAGGCGATAGCGAGTCCAACTTAAATTTAATTTCTGGAGAAGACCCATGAAGCTCAAAAAGTTTGCAAAATCTGTCGGGGCGCTCGGTATTGCCTGCGGCATTACATTAGCCTCTTTCACTGCAATGGCTGCTGATACGATTAAAGTCGGCGTATTGCATTCACTCTCAGGCACTATGGCGATTTCAGAAACTACTCTGAAAGATACCATGTTGATGTTGATTGAAGAGCAAAACAAAAAAGGTGGTTTGCTCGGTAAAAAATTGGAAGCAGTAGTGGTTGACCCTGCATCCAACTGGCCATTGTTTGCGGAAAAAACTCGCGAATTAATTGCCAAAGATAAAGTCGCTGCAATTTTTGGTTGCTGGACTTCAGTATCACGCAAATCAGTGTTGCCAGTTATCGAAGAATTAAATGGCGTGTTGTTTTATCCGGTGCAATACGAAGGTGAAGAATCTTCTCGCAATGTGTTCTATACCGGTGCTGCGCCAAACCAACAAGCGATTCCGGCTGTTGATTACCTGATGAAAGAAATGAAAGTAAAACGTTGGGTATTGGCAGGTACTGATTATGTTTATCCACGTACTACTAACAAAATTCTTGAAGCTTATTTGAAAGCAAAAGGCGTTAAACAAGAAGACATCATGATTAACTACACCCCATTCGGTCATTCCGATTGGCAAAATATCGTAGCGGATATCAAACGTTTTGGTTCTGCCGGTAAAAAAACGGCTGTAGTTTCTACGATCAATGGTGATGCTAACGTTCCTTTCTATCGTGAATTGGGTAACCAAAAAGTCACCGCAGAAGATATCCCTGTTGTTGCCTTTTCTGTAGGTGAAGAAGAACTTTCCGGTATTGATACCAAACCTTTGGTTGGCCATCTGGCTGCATGGAATTATTTCATGAGCGAAGACAATCCAGCGAATGCTGAATTTATTAAAAAGTGGAAAGCATTCATCAAAAATCCAAAACGCGTTACCAACGATCCAATGGAAGCACATTACATTGGTTTCAATATGTGGGTGAAAGCAGTTGAAAAAGCAGGCACTACTGATACTGACAAAGTGGTTGATGCAATTATTGGAATTGAAGCGCCTAACCTGACCGGTGGTGTTAGCAAAATGTTGCCAAACCATCACATCACCAAACCAGTGTTAATTGATGAAATTCAAGCGGACGGCCAATTCCTCACAGTGTCACAAACCGATGGTTTGGTTCCTGGTGATGCCTGGTCTGACTACCTTGAAGGTTCAAAAGATCTGGAATCTGATTGGATCAAATTGAAGTGCGGTAACTACAACACCAAAACCAAAAAATGTTTGGGTGCTGCTGCGCAGTAATTGGAAAAGCCTTACCCCACCCTAACCCTCCCCTTGGCAGGGGAGGGAACTAGATTTCACTCCGTATCAAGTAGGGAGTCAGGTTCCTCCCCCTGCCAAGGGGGAGGCTAGGAGGGGGTAATGTTCTTAAAGAAAAAACCAAAAAACAATTCGAGTAACATTATGAAAGATCTACAAAAAACAAATTCACTAAAACGTTCAATAATTCGTTTGAATGGTTTGTTGCTATTGATCTTTTCTTTTTATTGGGTATCAGAAAATGTTTTTGCACAAGAAGCATCAACTTCAGTAAGTCAAGAAACTCTTATTCAAGAATCACCTGCCGACGAATTCAATCGTTTAGCGAAGGCTATGACACAGGGAAGCTTACCTAAGCGTGGGCAAGCCATTAAAAAATTATCGGCTTTAAATGATTCACGTGTGGTGACTTTGTTTGAAGCCTTACAAGAAGGAAAACTTTACGCTAATCAATCCGATGATCCCACAGTTGCCATCATCGACGAAAATCAGAATTTTACTGATGCATTAACCGGAAAATTAATCGCAGCAGATCAAACTGCAGATCTGAAGCGCGTACCTATCAATAACACTATGCGTGTGCAACTACGCGGTATGGTAGCGCAACTGAATTTAAATCATCTGGATGCCACTATTCGCAACCTTGCTATTCAGCGCATGATGACTGATGGCATTGATGAAGATACCAAAATTTTATTGGAAGAGCGTATTAAACATGAGCCAGATACTGATGTTCGCAATCGTTTGGGTTTGGCTATTGCGTTGGCTAATTTACAAAATGAACAAAAGCAAATTCGATTGGACGCTGTCAAAATTCTGGAAGGTGCGTTGGAACAGGAAATTCGCAGCGCACTAAATAACGTTGCAGAAAATGATGCTGACAGTGAAGTTCGCACTGCCGCATTTCTGGCATTGGAATCAATTGAAGATCGCATTTCAACTTATCGTGTAGTCGAAAATGTATTTTTTGGTTTGAGTTTGGGTTCGGTTTTACTGTTATCCGCAATTGGCCTTGCCATTACTTTTGGTGTGATGGGCGTTATTAATATGGCACACGGTGAATTGATGATGATTGGTGCTTACGTCACCTGGGGGGTACAAATGTTGTTTCCCAATCAAATCACTTACAGTTTGATTATTGCCATTCCCGCTGCATTTATTATTGCCGGGTTAGTTGGTGTGGCTATTGAGCGTGGTGTCATTCAGTTTTTGTATGGACGACCACTGGAAACCTTGTTGGCTACTTTTGGTATCAGTTTGATTTTGCAACAAGTTGTCAGAACTTTTATTTCACCTAATAACCAGGCAGTGCAATTACCCGATTGGATGAGTGGCTCAATTAGTTTGAATCCGGTGTTATCGATCACCAATAATCGCCTCTATATTTTTATTTTTTCGCTAATGGTGTTTTTTGCGTTGCTGATGATTTTGAAAAAAACATCCCTTGGATTAAAAGTTCGTGCGGTTTCACAAAATCGCAATATGGCACGTGCTGTTGGTGTGAAAGCCAATTGGGTTGATGCCCTGACATTTGGGTTGGGTTCTGGTATCGCAGGCATAGCGGGTGTGGC
>CAMLRJ010000557.1 GCA_946482345.1 uncultured Cellvibrio sp. | reverse complement strand
GGAATATTATTCAGGGACAACCAACAAAATCTTGTCAAAACCACCGGCATGCAAAGCTCGGGAATGCTCAGTTCTATGGCCAAGGCCAATTGTTATATTCTTTTGGACGCTGAACGTGGATCAGTTAAAGAAGGTGAAACGGTTGATGTTTTACTTTTTGATAAATACATTTTTTAAGCATTGCGGGAAATAACCACCCCACCCGCTTTGCGGGCACCCCTCCGAAGGAGGGGAATTGGGGGAGATTGTGCAGATTAGAAAGTGAAATTAAAAGTTGGCACCACCTAAAATTCCCCTCCTTCAGAGGGGTGGGTGGTTTTCTGCTGCGTGAGAATGACGAAAATTTTTCAATCGGAATTAAATACCTGCAAAACATCCATAGACGTAATAACGCCAATAACAATTTTATTGTCTGTAACAAATACACGGTGAATGTGTTTTTCAAGTAATAATGCCAACACATTTTTAAGCGAGGTATCTTGTTCGACAGCAATCACTTCACGCGTCATGATTTGATGCACTGTACAGTTTTTGTCTGCATCTTTAACCCAGCTGCGCAAATCATTTTCATTGATTTCCTGACCTGTATTTTCACGATAATAATTTCTTAACACTGCGCCTTTGTCTGACTCTTCCATATTATTAAAGCGAAACACATCGCCTACACTGACTACACCCACCAATTCATGGTCAGATGCAATGACCGGTGCAGCGGATATTTGATGCTTGATAAAAAAATCGGCCAATCGATGAATAGTCCAACCTTCGTAAACCATCAGCAAATCAGGGCACATAATATCTTTGGCGGTCAGGGTTTTTACTATGTCGGCACTCATGTGTATCTCCCGTAAAAAGTTTTATGTACTTAGCATAGCGGCAGATACAGTAATTTCCATTCGGTATCTATATAAACAATCCTTGCCCGCCTTCAATTAATAATTTGACACCCGCCAATAACAACAAGCCATAACTGATCCAATAAAACATGCCGTCCGATACTTTTTTATGCAGATAAAAGCCAAAAGCAACACCTATAGGCGCAAGAGGCAACAACACAAGCGAGGTATAAAATGCCTCAAGGTTCAATTGCCCCAAAGCAACATAGGGGATCAATTTGATGAAATTGATTATGGCAAAAAATATTATTGTTGTTCCAGCAAGCAGTGATTTGGACATACGCTGGGGCAACAAATAAATAGCAACCGGTGGCCCACCGGCATGTGCAATATAACTGACATAACCTGCCAGCGCTCCCCAAAAACTTCCAGCCAATTTATTCGGGGATTGCTGCTGCAGTTGTTCAAGGTAGTGTTTACCCCAGAGATAATGAATAACAAAAAAAATGGACAAGCAGCCCACACCAAAACGAATCACATCGGCATTAGCCATTTCAAAGGTGAGCGCGCCAGCAATAGTGCCTAAAAGCGCACCGGGTAATAAAATTCGTAGATTAAGTTTGTCCCAAACCCCACGGAAATTTTTTAAACTGAAAATATCCATGATACAAAGAATGGGCAACAGAATTGCGGCTGCAAGACGTGGATCTATCATCAAAGAAAGCAAAGGGACGGCGAGCATTCCCAAGCCACCGCCAAATCCACCTTTCGACATGCCAACCAGAAATACCACCGGAATGGCCAATAAATAAAACCAGGGATCAGTAATCATCACATATCAACATCTGTAAAAATAATTTTTCAATTATTCCATGCTGACAGGATAAGACCTATAAGTACAATAATCTGAATTGGCATCGCACACTTCCAATAAGAGATACAATCTTTGCGGTAAAGTAGCGCCGAACAAATCGGAAATATCAACATTGCGCGTGCTGGTATCACAGTTCATATACAAATCTTCAGTGTATTCGCACACCCAGTTTCCTGCCTGATCGCAAACCAAACCTTCTCCACAAATAGTAGTGCCAATCATAATGCTGTTGTAAATAGAATTACGATCATTAATTTTTAAACTGACTCTGTAATCTTCAAGGCTATCAACCTTCCAGAAAACCTCGAATAAACCTTCATATTCATAAGGAGAAAGCGCCAAAGGTGCTGTAGAAACCGAAGTATCCACGTCATAACTGTCGATCATGTCGAATCGTTTCAGCTCTGGCAGATATTCATCCTCATACGCCACTCGCTCTTCGTGACAAGCCGTCAGAAGCAAAGCCGATAAGATCACAATCAACAAACTGATTTTGTTCATGACAGACTCCGATATTCAGGATTTTCTATAGAGGTTGGGAATGATACTATCGGCTGCCAACTGAATTACGGCTGAATTTTTTCCTTTCCTTCCATTCAAGACGCCATAGGCGTGGACGAGTAACTTATTATGAAAAAACTGATTTGTGGATTGTTGTGCCTTGGACTTCTTTATTCCAACCAAGCCTTTTGTGATGAAACCAAAGCAGTGTCAGAAGCGGTAAGCAAATTAAGCAAAGCCATGATTGATGCTGATGAAAAAACGCTGAATGAACTTGCAGCATCACAATTAAGTTATGGCCATTCAGGTGGCAGCATTGAAGATAAAGCCGCATTTATTGAAAAAATTGTCAGCGGCCGTTCAGATTTCGTCACTATCGATATACAAAAACAAACCATCAGCATTGCAGGTGATACCGCCATTGTGCGTCATGACCTGAATGCAGACATATTGGATGGAGGCAAAGCTGCCAGTATCCACCTGGGCGTATTACTGATTTGGCAAAAACAATCCGGAAAATGGAAATTACTGGCACGACAAGCCATCAAATATTTACCCGCACCTGCTGCTCCCGCCGCACCCACAACCAAATAAGTGCAATATGAAACTCTACGGTAGTTATACATCACCTTTTGTTCGCCATTGCAGAATTGTGCTGTTGGAAACCAACAGCCAATGCGAATTTATTGAAACTGATCAAGCGGCCAGTGCGGTTAAATCGCCGACAAAACGTGTTCCCTTTCTGGAAGACGGGGATATATTTTTAACCGACTCCAGTGCGATTATTAAATATCTTCGTGAAAAAAATGGAGACAATTTTTGTGCGTCAACACTGGAACTGAATAAATTTTGTTTGGTGAATGCAGCACTGGATACAGTGGTGAATTTATTTTTTATCAAACGCGATGGTGT
>CAMLRJ010000556.1 GCA_946482345.1 uncultured Cellvibrio sp. | reverse complement strand
CAATCTGGAATTGGTGCACATGTCACACGCTATGCACAAACGCCCGGATGAAATCTCCGGCGGCATGAAACAACGTGTAGGTATTGCACGCGCTTTGGCGATGGAACCACAAGTGCTGCTGATGGATGAACCTTTCGGCGCACTCGATGCATTAACACGCGCGCATTTGCAAGATTCTTTGATGGAAATTCAATACCAATTGGGTAACACAGTGATCATGATCACCCATGATGTTGATGAAGCGGTATTGTTGTCGGATCGTATTGTGATGATGACGAATGGACCTTCTGCAACTATCGGTGAAATTCTTGAAGTAAAATTACCCAAGCCACGCAATCGTCTTGAACTGGCAGACGACGCCGAATACAACCATTACCGCTCTGCAGTGTTGCGTTTCCTTTATGAAAAACAAAAAAAAGTGGAGCCCATTAACGCAAAAAAGTCTGAAAGGCCCGTAACTGCCATCAATAGCAAAAGTGACTCCAGCGTCAAAGTTGCTTGATGTCTTGATAAAGTGTCTTGAGATAATGTGGCTTGATATAAAGTTACTCGACATAAAGCTGCTTGATAAAATGGCTGAATAGATTGTCACCTGATTATCTTGCTTCCCGGCTGGTTGTATTTTCAATGCAACTAGCTGGCACAAAATCTGACCAATGCTGATTGCAATCCATACACCAGATCTCACTATTCACTGAATTGACGCATTGATTCACCTCGGAATAAACCGAGGTTGAAAATAAAATTCATTTAATGCAAAGTTCTTTTTTGTGAATTGCCGGAGACAGTGCCCAATGGATCTTACATCGCTCAATACTTCTTTTAATCATACCGTTCAGGAAAGCTCAGTTCTGGAACTGTTTTACAACAACAAACCTGTGGTGATTTTACCCGAGCAAACCCCTTTTCATTTGGGGCGACAAAATAATCAAGCCGGACTTTCTGTTAACTGTGAGTTTGCATCCCGCAATCATTGTGTTATCGAATTTCACGGGGACAAATTTGTATTAAAAGATTCCAGTCGCAACGGTACATTTGTCCAGTTTGGAAGCAGCCAGGTTTTTCATTTGCAGAAAGAGGCGACCCCACTGATTGGTAACGGCAGTTTCAAGTTGGGCGCTACTTTTTTAACTGATGATGCAGAACGCATTTTGTTTAAGGTAAAAACCAAAACCTATTCAACCGGTTCGCCATAGACAACTCCTCTGCCCGCTGTACTCATAAATACCCGGCCAAATACATTCATATCACCCAGAATAAACTGACCATTACCCGGGCCGCCGTATTCATGATTGTCATCGTTAATTCGAATCCAGTTGAGGCCTTGATCGGTAGAACGAAAAATCCCGCGTATTCCCTTAATCGTCCCCCATATATATATCGCGGGATAATCCGAGTTGAGAGCCGACTTGCCAAAACCAACAGCGGCAGCATCCGTCACACTTCGTAGATAGGTAAACGACTTACCCGAATCAGTTGAACGAGCCAAACCACCGGCATTAAGTGCAACCCATATATGACCTTCTCGTTCGGGAACAACTGAAATGAGTTTCGACCCGGAGGCAGACAGAATCCCGGCAGCAGAAAAAGAAACTCCGGCATCGTTGCTGACCATCATGGTTTTGTTGTCCAGCGCGTAAAATAGGTTGGGATTGACCGAATCCGCCAGAATACGCGCATTGGCTACCGCCAAACCGCCAATCCTTGACCAGCTACGCCCAAGATTGTCTGAGCGATAACTGATAGTTGAGTTTTCAGGGCTATGTAGCAACACTTTTCCGTCAGCAGAAAATGCCAGTTGCCCATTTTTGCCTTTGATTGATCGGGTTTTTGTCCAGGTTGTACCTGAATCCGATGACACATAAATAGCGGGCGTATCGCCTCCACCTGAACGGGCGACTCTGTTGGTCATGCGGGCAGCAACTGCCAGCCCCGTGGTTGTCCCCATACGAGGTGAGTGGATGGGAGCATATTGGGAAGGATTGGTGTGGCGGAACCCGTCATAGTCCGCAATTACCGTCCACAAGGGACCATTAGACAGACTGAGCATATTCAACGGGACTGTCTCTTCTATGCCACCAACATCAAAACTCCAGAGACTCGGGGTTGCGTCTATATTGTCAGTTTTAAAAATACCGTTACCCGAGGTCACCCAGGCGCGTTTGGTGTCAAAAGGATCAAACTCAAAAGAGCCTGCCCAATGAATGGAATGCCCGTTAATCCAGCTGACTCCCTGATTATTTTTGGCAAAACCACGAGCAAAAATATCTGTCCATGAGTCACCCCCGTTGGTTGTAATAAACAGCTTGTCTCCCCAGGCATCTCCCTGCGGCAAATAGGTATTCACCGAAGACAGAATCAGGCGCTTTGGGTTTCGGGGATCAACGCTAATCCCCGCCAAAGAACGGGTAAAACCTTTTGGAGTCACATTCGTCCAATTACCACTGGCGATATTCAACTTCCACAATTGGCCTTTATCCATAGGCTCAGCTTGTGCCCAGTGAGCATGCGGGCCAGCGCCGTTTGCATAGGTTATATACAGATGGCCATCGCCAGAGAGCACAGCACGTTGCGGCATCAGATGCGCCGGGCCACCTTCAACTGCAGTGAAATTTTTACCTGCATCGTCACTGCGATAAAAGTTTGCACCTGCAGAAGGAAATCGTGAAACGCCGACAAACAATCTTTGCGAGATACCATTCAATACTGCGCTGGAATCAATCAGCACAAAACTGATGCCATTTTCATTAGGAGTACTGCTGACTTTGAGTGATGGCACAGGTGTCCAACTGGCACCTGCATCGGTACTTTTGAATAATCCATTCCAACGAGTACCCACGTAAAGCAAATTGGAATTGACTGGATCAACCTGCAATTTTTCACCCGTTTGTCGCCCCATACCATTGGCATGTGCTTTGAACTGGCGCGTGACATCTGTGATCGAAAAAGTCTTGCCATAATCATTGGATCGCAGCAGATAAGTTTTGCCGCCATTGAAATAACTGATGCCTGCAAGCATGTATACACGCGATGCGATTTGTGGATCCAATGCAAGTGACTCAACCCCCAGAATTCCTGTTTCTTGATCCGACACCCAATCCAACAAGGGAACCCACAGTGATTGAT
>CAMLRJ010000555.1 GCA_946482345.1 uncultured Cellvibrio sp. | reverse complement strand
AAGATGAAAAGCTGGGAATTGCCTCTCGCTACCTGATACCAAAACAGATCAAAGCGAATGGTTTGAAGGATAACGAAATTAAAATTTCCGAATCCGCTATACGTGACATAGTGCGTTATTACACACGTGAAGCCGGTGTGCGTGGACTGGAGCGTGAAATTGCAAAACTTTGTCGAAAAGTGGTGACCCAACACGTTAAAGAAAAACATTTGACGGTTGATGAAATTGGTTCAGAAGGTTTGGAAGAGCTTTTGGGCGTTCGCAAGTTTGATTTCGGTAAAGCTGAAGCCAATGATCAGATAGGGCAGGTTACCGGATTGGCCTGGACTCAGGTGGGAGGGGAATTGCTGACCATAGAATCCTCTGCAATTCCAGGTAAAGGACTCATCATCAAGACGGGTTCTTTGGGTGATGTGATGCAGGAATCCATCCAGGCTGCGCTTACGGTTGTTCGCTCGCGAGGGCAAGCATTGGGTATTCCACCGGATTATCATGAAAAAGTTGATATTCACATTCACGTGCCGGAAGGGGCAACTCCCAAAGATGGGCCGAGTGCGGGTATTGCAATGTGTACGGCGTTGGTGTCTGTGCAAACAGGTATCGCAGTCAGGGCTGATGTTGCCATGACGGGTGAAATTACTTTGCGCGGTGAAGTGTTGCGTATTGGTGGGTTGAAAGAAAAATTATTGGCTGCTCACAGGGGAGGAATTAAGACGGTGATTATTCCTGCTGACAATGAGCGCGATTTGAAGGAAATTCCTGCCAATATCAAAGCTGATTTGATAATCAAACCTGTTAAGTGGATTGATGAAGTACTGGAGCTGGCGTTGCAACATCAACCCAAACCTCTGACTGATGAAGAGTACACTGCACTAAAAAAAGCCTCACAAAAAACAGGCTCTGAAAATCGGATCAGCACTCATTAACAAAACTGCACTCTTGAATCGTTACTTTTCAGGACGTGCAGGCTATTTTTATTGAAATACTTTTACAATCTTGAGTGATTTGTGTGCAAAAACAGATGGATTTCGCGAAAGCGGTAGGCTTTCCTTGACCCCCTGAAGTTCAGTTGGTATAAATCGCAACTCATTATTCGTGGCGACTGAGAGGTAAAAAAACCTTCTGATCGCATTTTTAAACATAAAATTAAAAAGGGGTTACTCGTGAACAAGACAGAATTAATTGAGGCAATCGCAGCATCTGCTGACATTCCAAAAACAACAGCGGGAAAGGCATTGGATGCGGTGATGGATAGCATCACTACTGCATTGAAGTCGGGTGACTCGGTCGTGTTGGTTGGTTTCGGTACTTTTGCCGTAAAAGAAAGGGCTGCGCGTACAGGTCGCAATCCTAAAACTCGTGAAGAAATTGCGATACCTGCTTCAAAAGTTCCAGGTTTTAAAGCTGGAAAAGCCTTGAAGGATGCTGTTAATTAATTTCCCGGAGTGAAGTTAATTTATATATGTCAGACACAAAGGCGCATTTCGGTGCGCTTTTTTTTTAACTGCTAGAGCGAAAAAGGTTTTGACCTCACTCGGTAGATAATAAACCAACCAGAGTGTTAGGAGCATTCAATGTTACAAAATATTCGTGACAATTCCCGTGGAATTATTTCCTATATCCTTATCGGAATTTTGGTGTTGTTTTTTGCCATATCGGGCATAGAAGCATTGTTTAACTGGAATGTGAACGCAGATGAAGCCGCCAGTGTAAATGGCGAGAAAATTACCAAAGCTTCATTGGAGCGTGCAATTGCCAGTCAAAAACAACAAATGATCAATACTTATGGTAATGACATTCCTGCTGAATTTATCAGCGATGATTATTTGCGTAAGCCAGTGCTTGAAAATTTAATTCGAAGAGCCGTGCTGCTTCAGAATGCAAAAGCAATGGGATTGGCTGTTTCCCAAGAAGAGCTGATGAAGCAAATTGCGGCTGAACCTGGCTTTAAAGACGAAAAAGGTGTATTCGATAATCAAAAATATCAACAAATTCTGGGCATGATGGGATTAACCCATAGTGGTTATTTAGAACTCCTTTCTGAAGACCAAATTATTGGCCAATTACAAACTGCAGTGAGCAGCAGTGCTTTCACTCTGCCTTATGAAGTTGACAATCTGGTTGCCTTGAATTTTCAATCACGTGACATTCAGTATTTCAAATTGCCTATAAATCAAGTACAGGATTCAATCAGTGTTAGCGATGAAGAAATAAATTCCGAGTACAGCGCAAACCCACAAACTTATACTGCGGAAGAACAAGTTGCTGTTGATTATATTGAGCTGAATAGTGCAGATTTGATGAAAGAAATCAGTATTACCGAAGAGCAACTTCGCACCCAATACGATCAGTTTGTTGCTAACTTTGTCGCTAAGCCAGAAAAACAAGCTGCGCATATTTTGATTGAAGGTGATAAGCCTGATTTAGTTAAGCAGGTTGCAGATAAAATTGCTGCTGGTGAAGATTTTGCTGCTTTGGCCAAAACCTATTCAGAAGATCTGGGAAGTAAAGAGCAGGGAGGGGATTTGGGATATTCCTCCGGTGATACCTTCCCGTCTGAATTTGAAAGCGCATTGGCTGCATTAAAAGTGGGTGAAGTTTCTGCCGCTGTAAAAACGGATGCAGGTACACATTTTATTAAGCTGATTGCTGAGCGTGGTGGTAAAGCGCCTTCTTTTGAAGAGCATCGAGTATCTATTGAAGATCAATTAAAACGAGCAGAAGCTGAAAATCTGTTTGTGACAAAGCTGGAGAAATTAAAAGAAGAAACGTATAACGCTGAAAAATTAGCGGATGTTGCTCCGGGCTTGGGATTAACTGTGAAAAATACCGGATTGTTTGCGCGTAATACCGGTAAAGATATTGCAGCCAATCCTAAATTTGTTGAAGCTGCATTTTCTAACGATGTTCTGCAAGAGGGTAATTCAAGTGAACCTGTTGAAATTGAAAACTTGCACGTGGTTGTTGTTAAAAAGACAGATCATCAACCCAAACATTTGAGACCTCTCGAAGAAGTGAAAGATCAGATCGTCAGTGCACTAAAAGATAAAAAAGCTCGTTTGCTTATTGCAGAAAAGGCAGGTGAATACGTCAATCAGTTGCAGTCAGGTAAAGCTATTACTGAAGTTGCAA
>CAMLRJ010000554.1 GCA_946482345.1 uncultured Cellvibrio sp. | reverse complement strand
GGAAAGGTCGGTCAAACTGTTTGGGTCCCAAAAGGATCTGATTGGCGTCGTAACGATTACCACCGTGAGCGCGAAGGCCAATACATTGCCCTACAGTGGGCACCTAATGATGATGCTGAAATATATGCAACAGCCTTCCGTTCTCAACATACTCAGCGTTGGGACGAAAACGCATTTTTCCTGGATGGAACTGGCGGTCTCTTTTCACAGGTTCCTGTAACAGGAAGTAATGATTGGGTATACGATGGTAGCGTTCTTCAATCTGGAACAATTACGACTGCAGGATCAGGGGGCGTTTCTTTTGGTACCAGTACTCGTTTGTCCGAGAATGTGTCTACCACGATAGATTACACTTTGGGTGCAAAATGGGCACCAGATGAAAATTGGGCATTTAATGCCGATCTTCAATATGTTACATCTGAATCTGAAAAAGAAGATTTAACGTTGGGCCTCGTGGTGTTTCCGGAAACTATCAATATAAATAATTTGGGTGGATTACCGGATATTAATATTGATGAAGACTACATGAGTGATTTTAGTAATTATTCATTTGGTCAAATGATGAGCATGCCTTCTGATAACGAAGCTGATGCAATAGTTTTTAAGGCTGATGCGGAGTTTTTTGTTGATGATTCAATAATTAAGTCTGTTAAGGCGGGTGCACGATTCACTGATAAAACTGCAGAAAATAGACAGGCTAATCAGTGGTCTGCACGTTATCAACCTTGGCAGGTAGGTGCAGCTGATTGGCAGCCATTTGATACCACCGCAGATATTCCTAAAATTACACAGGAGCAAGCTGACAGGTATCTGACATTGTATTCCTTTGATGATTTTTATCGTGGGGATATTAATGTGCCGCAGGAAGCATACTTAATTGACTCTAGTTTGCTTAAAGATTTTAGACGTGTGACGGATGAGATTACTGCAATAACACCCAGTGGCGCAGGTCAATTAGATTGGAATAATGCGTTAAATTTAGAAAATCCTGATAATTTAAATACGCAAAAAGAAAAAACTGCAGCAGCTTATGTAATGGTTAATTACGGCTTCGATGAGCTGCCTATGCCTGTTGCTGGTAATTTTGGTGTGAGGGTTGTGCAGACAGATAATACTGCTGTTGGTCAAATCAAATATTCTACATTCTCCACTCCTGATGGGGGGCAGCCTTTTTATTATCCTCCTGCAAAATTGTCAGTTAAAAATTCTTACACTAATGTGTTGCCAAGTTTTAACTTGAAGATGCAGATAACGGATGATCTTATTCTTCGTTTTGCTGCTGCAGAAGCAATTTGGCGGCCTGAATTTTGGCGCATGAAGGCATTATATAATCTTAATGTGGGTTGGCGCTCAGATGTGATTCCATCAGATCAATTTGATCTTTCTGATTTGACTTTTACGTTAACATCTGATGGCAATCCTTCCCTTGAGCCTATGAGGTCTACTCAGGCAGACGTGTCATTAGAGTGGTATTTTGATGATCATGGCGGCATGGCACATGTGAATATCTTTACTAAAGATATTAGCGATATGTTCCAAGAATCTAGAAGTTCAACTGTTGTAACGGATCCAGCTTATGGGGATTTGACGTTTAATACAGAGTGGACGGTGAATCAAGGAAGTGCTGATATTAATGGTGTTGAAGTTGGGTTTACAAAGTTCTTTGATTTTCTTCCTGAGCCTTTCGATGGTTTTGGTGTAAGCGCTAACTATACCTACATCGATAGTGAAACCAAAACAGCTTTGACCTCTGCGCCTAAAGATACCGATCTATCCGAATATGATGATCTTCCATATCAGGGTATTTCTGAAAACTCTTATAATATTATTGCAATGTATGAGAAAAATAATATTTCGGCGCGCATGGCCTACAACTGGCGCAGTAAGTACTTGGTGACTGTAGGGCCCAATGGATGGAAAGATGATGGCGCAGGTTGGTTCTTGCCTATTTATAATGATGATTATGGCCAATTGGATCTTTCTTTGGCTTACACATTTCTCGACAACTACACAGTGGCTTTTGATGTCTATAATCTGACTGAAGAAGTAACGAAAGGTATTATGGATCAGAATGCGGCGGGTGATAGTTCCGCCTACTTCTATTCGCAAGATGTTCGTTATTCGTTAGGTCTGCGCGCCAAGTTTTAATTAGCGCTATTAAACCTTGCCTCTTGGGAGGCAAGGTTTTTTCATTTTTATAAATCGTTTTTTATCGCTGGATATTTTTGTAAACAAGCGTAAAAAACCAGAAAAACCAAAAACATTTAGCGGTAAATTCATTAATATCTCATCCATAAATCCTATTTATTTGATTTATTAAAATAACATGACAGCGAGGCGTTTATGGTTATTGGTCAAGCAATGATTTCCTGTGTGCGGCGCACTTTTACTTTTTGTGTGCCGCGCACTTTTATTTTTTGCGTGCAACGCACGCTGGCATTATCTCTTTTAGGTTGCAGTGCGGTGCAAGCGCTGGCAGCGCCCTTGCCCGAATTAATATCCAACAACGGCAAACACGCCCTGATGGTGGATGGTGCGCCTTTTATTATGCTGGGTGCGCAAACCAATAATTCCAGTAATTACCCGGCGGCGTTAAAAGATGTGTGGCCTTCTTATCAAAAAATGGGTGCCAACACCCTGAGCATTCCCGTGGCTTGGGAGCAAATTGAGCCGGTGGAAGGCCAGTTCGATTTTTCCTATTTGGATGCGTTGCTGAAAGAAGCGCGCCAGCACAAGGCCAAGTTGGTGTTGCTGTGGTTTGCTACCTGGAAAAACAATGCGCCCCATTACGCGCCTGCCTGGGTGAAGTTGGATAACCAGCGCTTTCCGCGCGTGGTGAAAAAAGACGGTGACACAGTGAATTCGCTTTCGCCCCTGGGCAAAAATACCCTGGCAGCCGATAAAAAAGCTTTTGTGGAGTTAATGAAGTACCTGGCCAAGCGCGATAAAGACCACACGGTGATTATGGTGCAGGTGCAGAACGAGGTGGGTACTTACGGCGAGGTGCGGGATTTTTCCGCCATGGCTCAGGAACAATTTAATGCCCCCGTACCCGCCGATTTGTTGGCGAAGCTGCAACTGCAGCCGGGCACCTGGGCGCAGGTATTTGGTAAGGATGCGGATGAGTTTTTTCA
>CAMLRJ010000553.1 GCA_946482345.1 uncultured Cellvibrio sp. | reverse complement strand
AATCATTGCAGCAATAGCCTTACACTGGCAAATGCGAACTCAGATTTTGATTGGGTTTCAGTCAAGGGGTAGTGAAGGGTTGGCAAGTGCTTGATGCTGTTTATTTTATCTCTGACAGGTTCTAAATCAAAAATCTATTTTTCATTTGATAGAGGGTAGATATTTCACTGATACCATGCCATTGCTTTCGGTGATATAGTGCCACTTTCTGATGAGATTTTAAAGGTATAAATTAGTTAGTGATTTGGTCTATCTTTTTCCTTAATGATTTTCCATTGAGGGTGATTCTATGAGCGGCATTGACAATTCTGTCGAGTATAGCATCGGCAATGGTTCCTTCTCCGATAAGGTCATGCCATTTGTTTACCGGTATTTGAGATGTAATGATAGTAGAGGCCTGCTCGTGGCGATCTTCTATAAGATCCATGAGTACTTGCCGGGAGTTTGCATCGAATGGAGCCAGTCCGAAGTCGTCCAGTATTAGTAGCGGAGTACGCTTGATCCGGCTCATTAGTTTGAGATACGTTCCATCGAGGCGTGCCGTTCGAAACAACTCCATCAGGCGGGCAGTACTATAGTATATAGTTTTGTTTAACATCGTACAGGCATGGTTACCGATAACTTGTGCCAGATAACTTTTACCCACACCGGTTGGGCCGGTGATAATTATATTCTGATGCTGCCTGATAAACTCCAGAGTGAGTAATCTTTCAAAAGCATTTTTATCCAGTCCGCGATGCGCAGTATAGTCAATATCGCGTATAGAGGTTTGCAGCCTGAATGCTGCCTTGGCAATCATATTACTGATCTTCCTATGCTGTCGATTCTCCCATTCCTGATCAACGAGCAGGCCTATATATTCGTCCTGTGTGTAATCAGTATACATTTTTTCATGGATAGCAGCGTAATGAACCTGGGCCATAGCGTGTAGTCGCAGCAGTTTCATTTTTTCAAGGGTTGCATGTGTGTTCATCGAGTTAAGATGGTTTAGTTTATAGTTTATTGATAGTAATCTGATCCGCGGATGTTGTCGTGAGAAGGTATATGATTGTTGTTGTCGTGCAGGTTTATCTCAAGCTGATCAACACCGCTACGTAGTATATTATCGATAATGCGATATGAGCAGTGATGAGCAGCAAGTGCTCTGTGGCAGGCACGTTCAACACGTTCCCGGTCGTAGAGTCGTGTGAGTTGTACAATACCCATAGCCTGTTTATAGCCTATTTCCGGATAACTATACTGTAGGATCAGCCGCGTAATATAGTTTACCGCTTCAGGACCAATCTTCTCCGCCTTACTTTGGAAGAACCCCAGACTCCATTGACTATAAGCCTGATGTGCGCTGGATGGATGATCCGGATGAGTGGAGTATTTACCAGGTTGTTTGTCACGCTTATGAGTGCACAACCGCTCATGATTGTAAAATATCTCTACAATGCTATGGGTATAGCGAACCTCTACATGCTTGCCTATAAAACGATACGGTACACTGTAGTAATGTTTATCCTCCGATAAGAAGATATAGCCCATCTTTTGAACCTTGGCTCTGCGGTACTGACAAAGCTCAAACGATGTTGCAGGAAGAGTTTTCAGATAGGCTTGTTCTGTAGACACAAACAGTTCTCTGCGACTGTAGTTCGTTAATTGAAAGATGTAGTTGTTATACTTGGTGAGTAGCTCCTGTATGGCGGCATTAAGTTCTGTAATGGAAAAGAATGTCATCTTACTCAAGGGATAGAAGATGCGTTGATAGATGAGCTTGACGGCGTTTTCCACCAGGGCTTTATCCTGCGGACTATAGGGACGGGCAGGATCAATTACACAACCGTGATGAAGGGCAAATTCCTTGAAGGTCTTATTGATGAGAGGTTCATACTTACAGGATTTTGAGACAGCTGACTTCAGACAATCCGAGACAATAGCCTGAGGGCTACCGCCAAAGTATTTCAGGCATCGCCCCATACTGGCTATGAGATCATCGCGCTGCTGACTTTCACAAGCTTCCACATACGTATATTGACTACAGGGAAGTATACCTACAAATACTTCTACTGCCTTCACCTCTCCGGTGTGGCGATCAACGATGGTGAGTTTCTTATCGGTATAATCTATAAAAAGCTTTTCGCCTGCTTTATGATCAAGCTTGCAACTGGCCTCCAGCTTATTAGCCCACAAGTTATAGTGACGAGTGAACTGCGTATAGCCATACCCGTCTGCGTGTCTTTGCTTATACTCATGCCATAGGGTTAATAGCGTACATCCTGGCTTCTTTAGCTCTGCAGAGAAGTATTCAAATTGATTGGCCAGCTGTTCATAGCGATCCGTTGAAACCTCCGACTCAGGAGCACATAATTCTCTCAATTCAGCTTCCCTCAGGGCCAGTAGCTGATCATAATTATAAGGCAGGCTCTCCAATACGTGCGTATAGGTGTTAACTGTATTGCGGCTGATTTGAAGTAAGCTGGCTGTTTTCCGATTACTCAGTCCTTGCTTCTTCAATAAAATTAATTGTCGTAGATCCATTATTGCTATGCGTTTTCCTGCCATCGCGTTGAAGGGTTTATTGTTCAACACGAGTCTAAAAACTCATAGAAAGTGGCACAATAGCGACCGAAATGGGTTCGATTCTTACTACCTGCATTCACCAAAATGGCACAACAGCGAGCGAAATAAAGTGGCACAAGGGCCTCCGAAACAACACAAACCGCTGGCACTATATCAGCGAAATACATGGCACTATATCACTGAAACCAGTGGCGCAAGGGCGAGCGAATTATCCACCTGGAACTGTTGGAAGACGATAAAAAGAAAACACTCTTCGATCTCATCGATACATATATACGTGATGCTAAGGCTAGAAAAGCTTACTCATAAAAAAAAACCAGCCACTTGGCTGGTTCGTTCATTATATAGTATATCTACTTTCGTTGTTGGTGAACCAGCGCTCTTGCCCTCACAGTGATGAAGTGACCCATCAAATATTATTCACCCTTTCAGTAAAGAGCACAATAATTCTTTTGAAGAAAAAAAACAAGAGTAACAATATACTGATTATCTCATTGTAAAGACCATTTATATCTAAGGACTTGTCCGAAGTAAAAAAAACATATACAAAATATTCAGCTACAAAAATCCCAA
>CAMLRJ010000552.1 GCA_946482345.1 uncultured Cellvibrio sp. | reverse complement strand
TGGATCACTGTTAAATGCCGGTGCCACCGGACCACTTGGGGTGGACAGAATGGCAACATTATCTATCGCCATATCCCCCAAAAACCCTCCAGCAGCCGTAGCGCGAAAACGTATTTGAGATACAGAATAATTGCTTAAATCAACTTCAACAGAAGACCAGGCGGCACCGTTACTGTTCTGTTGTTGACCGGAAACGGACCATATATTATTTATCCAAATGCCATTAACAAGCACATCAACGGCCAGCGTACCAATATTGGTACCGTATAAGTGATATTGAAAAGCCAAGCTAATTCCCGCATCGTTGATAGCGGGACTTTGCAATATCGCAGAATCACCTGAGTAATAAGCAGAGCCTGAAGATGTTTCCAAATACATGTAATAACCGCTGCCATTAGCTCCTGTGTTCGGCCCCGTTCCAGACGATGGAGTAGGACCAACATGTCGCGTCCAGTTCCTGTTGTCATCTAAGCTGACATTAGACCAGTTCCCGATGCCCGCCTCAAAGTCATCAGAAAGCACTGAAACTTGTGCGACTGATAATGAAGAAAAGAGCAGCAGAAAAATGACGGTAAAGTAATATAATCGATGCATGATAAAACTCCTGTTTAGTTGTTTCTTCCGAAATAATGAGAGGGAGGGGATTAGATAACCTTTTCCATGTATGTATTTCCTTTTTAACTTTTAAAAGAATGGTAGGTATAAATTTAGCCTATTTTTCAGCTAAAGTTTATTATTCACTATATATCTTTGCCAAAACCTCCAAAGCCGTATCCTCTGGCTCCGAGCCATCCGTATATACGATGTGCTTCGCAAGTTCATAATTCGACTTTTGGTCTATTAAATGCTTATTTAAATTTATATCTTCTTCTGATTTGAGGCGCTGAGCGTATTCGTTATCATAGCCCATCTCTTCGTAGTAACCCCATCGATACTTGTCTATCGAACATTGGGGCATATTAAGCCTCTTTGAAAGCAGCTTGCCAATTGTGCTTTTGCCGGCACCAATTGGACCGATCAGAATGATTCCATTTTCACTCAAAGTCTCGGTTCCTTTCGATTATTTATCTCTGTGCCAATGACACCCCGGCAGCATGGACATCAAGCAGTTCAAAAACCACGGCATATCAATGTTGAGCCTCAATCCATACAACTCTATTTTTCATCTTTTCTACAAGACAAATAAATCCGCCCTCGGCATCCCCTTTTATGTTGAAAGCTATCCAATAATTTAGATCATTCTCATAAACATGAGCTTTAGCGCGAGGAGTACCAATGTTCCAATCAACTAAGAATTCATTGTTTTCGATACTTACTGATGCATCCAAACAACCCTCTATTGCGCGATACACTGGCGATGATATCTCTTGAACAACAGTCGCATGCACCTTACAAACGCCTCCGCTTGCATATAACTCGTCAGGGTGATCCGAACAAATTTGTATGTCAGCCGTATCAGCCATAGCGTTTGAGAAAATAATCAGGCAGAAAGATAGCCCAAAAAAGCAAACCGTAGAAAAACTTTAATTTATTCATTTATATTGCCCAAAGTTTAAACTCTGCTTGATTACATCTCTCTACTTTTATTAGCCAACTGTTAAGCAGTTTTTCTAATCAGGAAAGAATTCCAAGTTTTCCCTAAGACCAAAGGCGCAGTGAGAGCAGGTATACCAATGAATGCTAGATGCTGTTATAGATTGAGTATATGTATCCCTGCTCCACAATTAGTCCTCTACTGAGATAGGTACATTCGGACTCACGCTGCATGCCGGCACCAAAATACCCGAACCACACGAGCGTGTTTTTCTCTTGCGCTAACACCAATGTCTTTAAAGCCTCTTTATGCAACTCGGCATTCATTGGTTTACCTTTATAACGCTGCCATTTTTTCGCATCATAATAGCCGGACACCCTGATCAACTGGCATTCAGCTTCATCCCAGGAATGACCTTCTGCGATCTTCAGGGTGACATTAAATTGGGGACCGTTGGTTACCAAACTTTCAACCGTCACTGGAAATGCGTTGCCACCTGCATAACTTGCAGAGGATAGAAGTACAACCACTGACATCAAAGAATATTTCATAGTGGCTAACGTCCAAACAGTAATGAAATATATAGTAATACTGCGCTATGAAGCTCCCTTGCCGCATCGTATTAGAAGCAAATACGCCGACACGCCTCCCACAGAGCATTCCTATTCGAATCGTACTTTAGCAGCAAGTGAGCCTCATCAGCCGAAACCCATCTTAATTCCAAATGTTCGTCCGAAATAGTTTCATTACCGGAGCAACGAGCCATAAAAGTATATTCAGGAATGACGTGCTTAATGCCAGTCCAGCTTTCATGGCCACGATAATATATTTTTGGAAGAGTGCACATGCTTTCCAACTGGACCCAGTTTTGCCCTTTTAACCCCGCTTCCTCATACAGCTCTCGTTGAGCTGCCTCCAAGGGGTTTTCGGCGTACTCGCCTCCACCGGAGATTGCTTGCCAATACCCGCCATCGGCTCGTTTGCCGATGAGGAATTGAAGTTCGCCTCCTGCATTCGATAAGGAAACACAATGACTTGAAACGGTGCTCTCATAGGTTTTTTGACTTAAAGTGATGGGATGGCCAGAACATCGTCAGCATTGTTTTTTTCAGAAAGTTTATGTCCTTGTTGAGGCATAGTACCAATAGCCATTTAAAAGTACTATGGGATATATGATCAGTAACACAATAACACTTGCTTTAAGAGATGCAGCGGCTGTGTATAGAACCGCTATATGAATGGTACATGTAACTACTGCGACGAAAACTAGCCACCAGCAATAGACACTACCCTTTACGAATCTCAGAATAAATTTGCTTGGAGAAGCCGTAAGCAGACCAGTGAATGCCAGAAGGCTGAAAAAAGCAGTGTCGAGCAAGGTCGACTCTTCGCTACTCGGTGCGAAAAATACCAAGAGCATTCCTACCCCTAAGATAATCCCTAAGATTCTAATAGCACTTAACATATAGCTTACTCTTCGCAGCATTCTTATAGGTGGCTTTAACTAGAGCCCCGCTCCCATCAATCTTCATCTTTTCTACAATAAAGCGCCTTTGAAGTGGTCTAATTAGACCGGACACCAAGTTAAGCGGATAATACCGTAAAACA
>CAMLRJ010000551.1 GCA_946482345.1 uncultured Cellvibrio sp. | reverse complement strand
TTTGTCATCAGAGCAGCGGCAATTATGCATGCAAGCCATGATTGCTTACGAACACAAACATTTACCACCGGAACAGCACACAGGTTATATACCACCAGAGCCACATACATTTTGTGGTGATGAAGTTCATGATCATGATCATGCACAGAGTGAGAAACCGATTAAGTGGGTGTAGTTGTTCCTCCCCCTGCCAAGGGGGAGGTTAGGAGGGGGTAAGGGATTTCAATCAAAAAACTTTACCCCACCCCAACCCTCCCCTTGGCAGGGGAGGGGGTAACAAATTTAAATTTTTTCAGGACTCAATATGACAGCCGTAGAACAAAATTTACCAGTAAAAGATCAGCAGCCGAAAACAATTTACCTGAAAGATTATCAAGTACCGGATTATTTAATTAAAACCACTGATCTGCGATTTGAAATTACCGAAGGTGAAACCTTGGTGAGTGCTATGTTGCATTGCTATCGTAATCCGGCTGCAACACAACAAGTGAATCAGATCACTCTGCATGGCGCTGATTTGGAATTGGTGTCGATTGCGTTGGATGACAAAATTCTGAATTCCAATGATTATGTTTTTGGCGAAGAAAGTTTAACAATTTTAAATACGCCGGAAGAATTCAAGTTAATTACCATCACCAAAATAAAACCGGAATCCAATACTTCGCTTGAAGGTTTGTATCGCTCGCGCACTATGTATTGTACGCAATGTGAAGCCGAAGGTTTTCGCAAAATCACTTATTATCTTGATCGACCCGATGTCATGAGTGAATTCACTACGACTATTGTGGCTGATAAAAAATACCCTGTACTCTTATCTAACGGCAATCTAATTGATCAGGGAGAGCTGGAAAATAATCGACACTTTGCAACCTGGCATGATCCTTTTAAAAAACCGGCTTATTTATTTGCACTGGTTGCGGGTGATTTGGCGCATATTGAAGACACATTCACTACCTGCTCAGGTCGTGATGTCACATTGAAAATATTTGTTGAAGCAAAAGACTTGGATAAATGCGATCACGCCATGACTTCTTTAAAAAATTCCATGCGTTGGGATGAAGAAGTCTATGGTCGCGAATACGATTTGAATATTTTTATGATCGTCGCGGTTGATGATTTCAATATGGGCGCTATGGAAAATAAAGGCTTGAATATTTTCAATACTTCTTGTGTATTGGCCAAGCCTGAAACCACAACAGATACTGGATATCAGCGAGTCGAAGGCGTAGTGGCGCACGAATATTTTCACAATTGGAGTGGCAATCGTGTGACCTGTCGCGATTGGTTTCAATTAAGTTTGAAAGAAGGATTCACTGTTTATCGCGATTCAGAGTTTTCGGCGGACATGGGTTCAAGAACCATCAAACGAGTGGAAGATGTGACCTTGCTGCGCACTTTGCAATTTGCTGAAGATGCAGGTCCTATGGCACATCCGATTCGCCCTGAATCCTATATTGAAATTTCCAATTTTTATACCATGACCATTTACGAAAAAGGGGCAGAAGTGATTCGCATGCTGGCGAATTTACTTGGCAAGGAAAATTATCGTAAGGGTACGGATTTATATTTTGCACGTCATGATGGTCAAGCTGTCACAACAGAAGATTTTGTTGCTGCTCTGGCGGATGCGTCAGGACGTGATCTTACTCAATTCAAACGTTGGTATTCGCAAGCAGGCACTCCACATTTGCATGTAACTGATCATTACGATGAAAATGCGCAGGAATATTCGTTAACGATTAAACAATCTTGCCCGCCAACACCTGAATGCCAGAATAAATTACCTTTCCATATTCCAATTGCTATGGGGTTATTGGGTGCAGCAGGTGATTTACCTCTTTATCTAAAAAATGCAGAGCCTGATTTTGAAACTGCTGACAACACGCATTTAGTATTGGAGTTAACCCAGGCAGAACAAACATTTGTTTTTGAACGAGTGCAGGAAAAACCGATTCCCAGTTTATTGCGTGGCTTTTCTGCGCCGGTCAAATTGCATTTTACTTACAGTCGTGAAGATTTAATCCAACTCATGAGTCGTGACAGTGACGGCTTTAATCGTTGGGAAGCCAGCCAGCAAATTGGTTTGGATTTAATTGTCAGTGCAATGCAAAGCTATAGAAAACAAAAAACGATTCCTGAAATTAAAATCGATAAGACGATTATTAATGCGTATCGCAGCCTGTTACAAAATACCAGTCTTGATCAGGCTATGGTGGCTTACATGTTGACCTTGCCATCAGAAGCTTATTTGGGTGAATTATCGGATGTGGTTGATGTAGAAGCGATCCATTATGCACGCATGGCTGTGCGCAGGGCGATTGCTTATGAATTACGCGATGATTTATTAACAATCTATAAAGATTACAATCATCAACAAGCCTACGCAGCAACCGCAAGTGCAATTGCCAAACGCAGTTTGAAAAATGTTGCCTTGGGTTATTTAATGCTACTCAACGAAGATTCCATCATTAAAAGCTGCGAACAACAATACAAAACTGCCAATAACATGACAGATAAAGTGGCTGCGTTGACACAATTGGTTAACTCCAATGCTGAGCTTGCGCAAACAATCGCCGTGCAAAGTCTGCAGGATTTTTACGACACCTGGAAAAATGAATCTTTGGTAATTAATCAATGGCTAGTTTTGCAGGCATCTTGTGTGTTGCCGGGCACTTTGGCGCGAGTCAAAAAATTATTGCAGCATCCAGGTTACGATGGTCGTAATCCCAACAAAATTCGTTCATTAATTGCCAGCTTTGCTAATAATGCAATTAATTTTCATGCGGGTGATGGTGAAGGCTATCAATTTTTGGCCAATCAAATTATTCAGCTCAACACACAGAATCCACAAATTGCATCACGTTTATTGACTCAACTGACAAAATGGAAACGATATCCGGAAACACGACAACAATTAATGAAAAAAGAATTGGAACGCATTTTAGCTGTGCCTGATTTATCCAAGGATGTTTATGAGGTGGTGAGTAAGAGTTTGGTTGTCAGCTAAAAGGAAATAGTTCTGAAATGGATAATAAAAGCCTAACAGTAGAATTCAATAAAATTGGTTTGCCAATTTTATTACCTGATGTAGATGCTCAGCTTGATTACAAAATAGAATCTAATGGTGTATTGGAAATTGAAG
>CAMLRJ010000550.1 GCA_946482345.1 uncultured Cellvibrio sp. | reverse complement strand
CTATTTCTTTTCTGTTTTGGATTGAATCAAAGGCACCACGGAAAGAACGAACAAAGCCACAAAAGTGCTGAGCACCGCTGTTGATTCTCGCCCCAATCCTGCAGCAACACCTATGGCAGCAGTCACCCAAATACCCGCTGCTGTGGTTAATCCCCTGGCCTCAGTTTGTCGCGTCCCCATGATAATTGCTCCAGCTCCCAGAAAACCGATCCCCGCAGTCAAGCCCTGCAATACCCGGCTTATATCAGCAATAGATGCACCCGCTTGTTGTGGAATCTAACCTAACAAAGCCGCACCACTTGCAACCATCATGTGAGTTCTCACACCCGCACTTTTACCTTGCCGTTGCCTCTCGTAACCCAAGAGCCCACCCAAAACTGCAGCGACTGTCAGCCGCACTATGATGCGAGTAATTTGCGTCGCATCCGGAATGTCAGAAAACTCAGACTGCACCGTACTCCATACTTCTTCCCACATAACAAACCTCATGAAATCCACGTTGTATTACGAAATACCCTAAAGTCTTGCATCAATAGGCACTCGGTGTGAACTATATCCAACCACTGGCGCAATAGTCACCACCTTCCTTTTACTGCCTTCAATCACCTGCTAGGCTCACGTTATTGTCAGGTATTAAAACCAGTGCCTGATGTTTTGGATGTTGTTGATAAATAATTGGATGTGATTTTTGTGGTTTTGAAAATATGTTTTTGGGCTGGTTTGTAAACAAAGCGGACTTAATGTAAAGATATTTACATTTATCCTTAGGTGATGAATTTTCTAGAATTGTTGTGCGATTCTAATTTTATGAAAGGAAGATTAATTGAATATCGATGCATTAATTAGATCGTTGGCGGTAAATAAGGACAGACCTGTCTGCTACCTTTTAGGGGCTGGAGCATCAATATCATCTGGAATGCCTTCTGCTGAACGCTGCATCTGGGAATGGAAGAGAGACATTTTCATCACCAACAACCCAATGTTGAGCGAATCCGTTGGAGAAATTTCCTTACCTGGAACTAGAAGTAGGATTCAAAAATGGCTCGATCAACGCGGTCAGTTCCCGCAGCCTGGCAGCGCAGAAGAATATTCTTTTTATGCTCATGAATGTTATCCAACATCAGACGATAGAAGGATGTTCTTCACTCCTTATGTGAATCAAGCAACACCACATACTGGATATCGCCTCTTACCTTTGTTAGCGAAGTCAGCGCACGTCCGTAGTATTTGGACTACCAATTTTGATAATTTAGTGAGTAGAGCTTGTTCAGCGAATCATTTTAGTTGCATCGATATTGGCATCGATTCATCGGAGAGAATTTATAGACCGCACAATAATGGCGAGCTACGTGTGATTTCTTTACATGGGGATTACAGATACGATGAATTGAAAAATACTGAAAAGGAGCTTCAAACTCAGGAGCATGATCTTCGTGAAGGACTCAAACACGAATTAGAGAACCATGATTTAATTGTAATTGGTTACAGTGGCAGGGACAGTTCATTAATGGATGTATTGTCTGAAGTTTATTCGAAAAAAGGTAGATCAAGGCTATTTTGGTGTGGCTACGGTGACATAGTACCTGCGTCCGTCACGAAATTACTTCAAAGTGCGGAAAAATTTGGAAGAACTGCAACATATGTTGCTACAGAAGGATTCGATGATTTAATTTCCAGAATTGCTCTTCGTCAACTAGAGGGTGAAGCTTTAGTAGAGGCAAAAGCTATTCTTGCTGATATAAGGGATTTTAATGTTGGCACCACAAAGTTTGCAACGCCACCAATACCCATCACTTCATTAATCAAAAGTAATGCATACCCGTTATCTTGCCCAACACAAATTTTAAAAGTTGATATCGATTTCCCTAAAGATGTAGGACGAAGAAAATGGATAGAAGATAATCTGTCTACGCATGCAGGCATTTTTGCAGCTAGCCCAAATCACTTATTTGCATTATCAGACTCCAATTATCTTTCTTCTGCCTTAACTGGAGTGATTAAAAGTGTGCCGATTAATGTGGCGTTGTCTGACGACGATATTCGTAAAAACAATAGTTTTCAATCGCTGTTGCGTCGCGCCTTGGTTCGAGCAGCAGCAAAAGCACTCGATGCAGACACCGATAACGGTCGATTAATTTGGGAAAAAACATATTTAAAAACCATTCCGCACGAACGAGTTAAATATTATGTGCATAGAGCAGTTTCCTTCAGACTTGCTCATCTAAATGAAAAGCCACATGTAGTTTTGACACCGGAAGTAGTTATCAAAGGCGTGGATGGACAGCTTGCCGATAGAGAAACCTCAAAAATACTTAAAAATACTATCTATGGTTATCAACATAATGACGTATTTGATAGTGATTTGAAGCATTGGATAAATAAGCTAAAAAAATTGGCGTTGCCTACATTTGGCGGCCAATCATTTATGATCGGGGGCGTCCCTATATATGCAGGGCTTTCTCAACTAGGGAAAAAAGCGTTACCAGAAAATTTGATTAAGCATGCGAAACAAAGCGGGATTATTGTTAACGATGCGGAATTGGTTTTTAGTGATCGAGTCGGAAATAGAGAGACTAAAAATGTCAATCCATTGATGGGGTTAACTCAAAACAGACCTTGGGATTTTAGCTTGACAGCGTCTGGATTATCACCGTCAATAAATCTTTCTGTAATCTGTCCTAAAAACGATACGAATAGACTGCAAATTTTTTTGAATAAACTACAAGTAAAATCCCTACCTTTAGATAAAGAGAGGGACTATTTGCAAGATTTCCCTGGCTTTGCAGCAGCCTTTGGCCTACCTATAAATTGTCCCGACCCTAGCGAGCCAAAATGGGCTCTTTTAGATGATGTAGTTAGCGGAGATTTACTTAGCGGCGGAATAGAGCTAGCGCAGCGAATATGTAAAAACCTTGATCAACTTCGCGCCATTCAATCCAGCGCAGTTGCGATTGTTTACGTGCCGTCTAGATGGGAAATTTATAACATAATCAAAACAGAAACAGAAAACTTCAATCTCCATGATTACATAAAAGCTTATGCAGCAAGGCACGGTCAAAGTACTCAGTTTATCAGAGAGGAAACGACACAAAGTCCACAGGCATGCAGAGTAAAATGGTGGTTATCTCTTGCGATTTATGCAAAAGC
>CAMLRJ010000549.1 GCA_946482345.1 uncultured Cellvibrio sp. | reverse complement strand
TATGGATTTTTTGGTGGATTCAAGACGGGCAAATTCCTGGTCATCTTCCACCCACTGAAGCTTGGGCAAGCATTTTATATCTCGCATTGGTGGGATCATTAATTGGCGCCGTTTTGTTTTTCTATGTGTTGCAACGGTTAGCAGCCGGAGTTGTTGCCTTAATCACGCTGATGACGCCTTTATTAGCGCTTTGGTTGGGTAATGCTTTGGCAGATGAAGACTTAACGGCTCAAGCGAAATGGGGCGTTCTGCTTGTTTTGTCAGGTTTGGTCTGTTACGGAGGTTGGTCTATAGGCTCCTTGAAACGAATGACTGATCAATGGGTGTTGAGCCGATTAACCCGATTCCAATCAAAAAATGCCGCCGAAATCTACCTTCAGGAAATTAAAAGCGACATGGAAAAATACAAATGACACTGTTTGGTGCGCCCATCCTATGGGTGCACCCATTTTATGCATCAATATGGTGCCAAATTAAATACCCTAAATAGTATTCAATCTTGTATCCAACTATTAACTCCATGAATTTCAAAAGAAAATTAAAGTTGGCTTGGTAACTGCAAAAGTGTGTTCAAGCTAATGTGATAAAGCAGTAGCTGCCTCAAAAATACCAAATACTTAGTAAATTCCAACGTAGAGGAAGAACTCATGAAGATGAAACAAAAATTGGTTGCCGGTGCTGTAGCTCTGTCTGCTTTTGCTGGTTTCGCTGTTCCTGCTGCACATGCTGAAGTTGCAGCGTCTGTTGGTGTGGCGAATATGTATTACTGGAGAGGTTTGGATTTGGGTCGAGGTGATCCAGCACTGATCGGTGATGTTAACGTCTCAGCCAATGGTGCATACGCAGGACTCTGGGCTTCCTCAGGCGATATAGTTAGCGGTACGGAATATGATTTCTATGCTGGCTACAAATTCTCTGCAGATAAGTTCTTTGTTGACCTCAACTATACAACTTATATGTATCCGTCAGTTACAGGGCAGGCTGATTACGCTGAAACTGAAGATGGAGATGAAATAGTAAATTATGGATTTAATGATATCGCTGACGTGGCTGTTACTCTCGGTTTAACTCCTACAGAAGATATGTCTTTTAAATTTATGCATCGTGTTGGTATTGCAGATGTTTTAGGTGATGCTGAATATACTTATACAACTGTTAGCGGTACCTTCTCAAAATTCACTGCTCTTGTTGGTATGCACTCTGATGACACGGGTGTATATGATGGTTTGACGCACTTGGACTTGAGTTATGCCTATAACAGCAAGTTAACTTTTACACTGGGTAAAGTGCTTGATCAAGGTGAAGATGATTTTTACAATGATGAGCTTAAATTTATTGTAAGTCTTTCGTTACCAATTGAATAATTGTCAGTAAGAAATTGAGATTTCAAAAAGCAAGCTTCGGCTTGCTTTTTTTATTAATCAATAAAGATATTTCTGTCATCAAATTCCATATCGAAAAAAATTATTTATATTTAAAATCAGCGCTTGAAAAAGCAAGACTTGGTCTGTCTTTTTCATTTCGATGAATTTAATTTTTTAAGGAAGTTGTAATGAAATATATTTTTCTAATTATCGCGTTAATCATCTCTATCCCTTCATTTGCGTTTGATTACAATCAAAAAATGATTGAATACAAGGGTGGTGTGATATCTCAGTTAAATAATTGTGGTGTGAATTATTCAAGTAGTGGAATTTTTTCTAGAGGGTATAGTAATTTAACTGCAAGTTTGTCAAAACCAGAAAATACAGTAGTTGATTTTAAAAAATTTGGTGAAGGTGTCGTTGCTATTTTTGATGACGGTCGATTGGTTTATAGTCCGCAGGGAAAAGCGTTCGATGGTGAGGAATCCGTTTTACTTGAAAAAATAGAACTAAAATTTAGTTGTGGCCCTAGATGTGGTTGGGCATATGCTGACGTTTTGAGTTTGTCGATTCAGGATAGTTATATAGCCGTTTTGACGAGCAAGTACTTACACATATTTCTCATCAATCAAGGGACTATTGTCTCGAAATATACATCCGATTTCAGCTTTACATATGGTGGTGCAAGAGGTGTTGCGCCAAAAACGGCTATGATTAGGTTTGCCGAGGCTGTAAATAATTCTGGGTTTTATGTGCGCTATAGTAATGGTGAGATAAGAAGAGCAAATTCGATTGGTGAATTGATGAGCACCAAAAAATTTATGCCATATAAAACTTCCGCACCAGAGATTAAACAAATAATTCCCTATAAGTCTGGGGTAGCTACTCTTTTTAAAGATTCAAAAATAATCTATTCAAGCAATCCTTCTAACATTTTAGAAGGCGAGGCCATTTACGGTGGAGCGAAGCCAATATCGAGCATATTAAATTATGCCGGGGATGTACCTACTTACGGAACTGGTAGTTTATTAGTTGCTTTTGTCGATGGTCGGGTTATTTATAGCCCCGATGGATTAAATTTAGAAGGTGGTGGAAATTCAAAAGAAATTACATCGCCTATTGATACGTCAGATCTTACTGAAAAATTAAAATATCAGCTTAAAAATTATGAAACTAACAGGCTTGGTGCATATGTGACAGAAGTTACAACATCTGTTCGTTTACTCAATAAAGGAAGTTCTACGGAATATAATGGTACTTGGTTTATTGGTATGGATGGAGTAAACAGAATCTTTGTTAAAGCTGTAAGTTTTTCGGGAATCCCTGTAACTATGGAGGTTTATGATAAAGGATGGGATGGAATTGAATATAAATGGCGGGACAGGGGCTCACAGGTTGGAACCATTTTACATACCCATACTAATTCTAAGATCGGTGAAACAGAAATTAAATTGAAAGCAAAAGACAGTTGTGCCGTTCTTATTGGGGTATCACAGGCGGGCGAGACTCCAAATCCAATATCATTTGATGTATCAATAGAACCAAAATCTTTTTATTCTATGGTTGAACCGAGTGGTTTAGCGCCTGTTAGCGGGAAAAAATTTGCACTCAATGCATTAGGGTTCGCTAAAGATCTATTATTTGGTGATATGGGTTGGAATTTATGGACTTTCTATCCTGATGCAGGTTCTTTTAGTGCGTTGTTAGGGTATCTGGAATACAAAAATAATTTTGATGTATCGAGAACCTTAATGTACTACGGAAAAAAAGAGCTTGATCGATTGCCCGGGCTGCAGAGAGGAAC
>CAMLRJ010000548.1 GCA_946482345.1 uncultured Cellvibrio sp. | reverse complement strand
GTATGTCGCCCATAAGAAAATACGGAATGCGTTTTTCAGTGTGTGCGTTAAGTGCGAGGCAAAGTCACGCCACGCTGCCCCTGGTATTTTCCACCGCGATCTTTGTAAGACGTGTCACACACTTCATCTGATTCAAAGAACAGCATTTGTGCAACACCTTCGTGCGCATAAATTTTTGCAGGTAACGGCGTGGTATTGGAAAACTCCAGTGTTACATGCCCTTCCCACTCGGGTTCCAGTGGCGTGACATTAACGATAATTCCACAACGCGCATAAGTCGATTTGCCAAGGCATACGGTTAAAATACTGCGCGGAATTCGAAAATATTCAACCGTTCTGGCCAGTGCGAATGAATTGGGCGGAATGATGCAAACATCACTTTTGATATCAACAAAACTTTTCTCATCAAAATTTTTGGGGTCAACAACAGTTGAATGTACGTTGGTAAAAATCTTGAATTCATCTGCACAACGAACATCGTAGCCATAACTGGATGTGCCGTAAGAAACAATTTTGTGGCCGGCGGCATCATAGCGAATCTGATTGGGTTCAAAGGGTTCAATCATGCCGTGTTGTTCTGCCATACGGCGCATCCATTTATCCGATTTGATGCTCATGTGCTTGCCTCTTGAATATAAAAGTCAGTGTGAAAATGCGGCGCGCATGTTACCACGTTCAAAAAATGATGGGGCAGATCACTCGTCCCCGGAAACACTGACCAGAGTAAAGGGCATGGCATTGGCAGGTTTTTCTGTAACAACCTCCTCGCCACACCTAGCCGCCATAGTCATGAGTATCTGTCGCATATGACCCAGTACCAGCCACTGCTGATCAAGCCGGGCCAGCGTGTCCATCAACAAGGATTTTGCAGCAACCGTGTTTTGTTCAGGATGCCTGTACAAATCCAGTAATTGCCCAGACTCCTCCAGACTGAAACCAACAGACCGTGACCTTTGCAAGAAACGCAGTTCATCAACATCCTGCAAACTGTAATGCCGGTAACGATTTCCGGCAGTTCGTTCCGGCACAACCAAACCCAATAATTCGTAATGTCTGATCGCTTTTGTCGTCAGACCTGTGGCTTCTGCTACTTGACCTATATTCATGGCAACCTCGCTTCAGGATTCTGCTGAAGCATAAACCTTTACCCGAGGTTAATGTTAGGGAATTGTTTGTCAGTCATTACAAATCTGAAGATGATAGCGGTAACATATTCAAAATTTAATTAAAAAGTCAGTAAAAACCCTGTCTCAAACGACAAAAAAGACAATTTTTGCGACAAATTATCCAAAGACAATAAAAATAATGTTAACAAAATCATAAATTTAGCCTTTTTTCTTGACTTAACGCTTTAATAATCCAGAATCAGTGACATCAATTACAATAAATTCATTCAGGTTCCACCTATGGCTTCACCACTTGAATATATCGATTACAACCACAGTGAATGGAAACCTATGTGGGAAGAGCTTGGGAAACAACCCATCAATGAAGGCGACCCACTTTGCATTAATGACGGGCAATGCTGGGAATACATCAGCTCCAGTGCTGATCACCATTATTTTCGGCACAACAATCACCCGCAAACCAACCGACCTGAACACATTTACCTGGAACGCAACACCAGCCGCTTCAGTTGGGTTGCCATGTCAGCCTGAATCCGGCGCTTTGGTGGCCTGAAGCATCCCGTGCTTTGTGCAAATATGCTAATGTGCCACCCCGATTTAGCCCTGTGATTTCGTCCATGAACAGCTTTATAAAATTCGTTGGCATTGGTGGACTGGCAACTGCCCTGCAATACGCTTTAATGATTCTGTTGATTGAGTGGTTGCAATTACAGGAAGTTCTGGCCTCTGCAAGTGCCTATGCCATATCCGCTATTTTTAATTATCTGGCTAACTATTACTTCACTTTCGCTGGAATCAGTGGCAGTAGCAATCAGGGTCATCTGCAAACATTTTCAAAATTTGTAGTAGTCGCCGGATTGGGACTTGGATTAAATACATTTTTATTTTATGTACTTTTTAACTCAGGCCTTCACTATTTAATAGCGCAGGTTTTCGCAACCCTGGTAACCCTGTGCGTTAACTTCGCTGCCCATAAACTTTGGATTTATCGGAAATAATAATGAATAACCCCACACAAATTATGTCACTGGCGATAGTTGTACCTTGCTACAACGAAGAAGAGATGTTGCCGAAAACATTATCTACACTGCTTGCGCTGCGCGATTCATTAATTGCACAACAAAAAATAAATACTGCATCGCGCATTTATTTGGTTGACGATGGCAGTCGTGATAAAACCTGGAAGTTACTTGCACAAGTATCACAAGAAAACCCGGCAATTGTCGCGGTAAAATTATCGCGTAATCGCGGACACCAAAATGCATTGATGGCCGGATTGATCACGACGACTGAAGACATGATCGTGAGTATTGACGCTGATCTACAGGACGACCCGAATGTCATAGGCAATATGGTTGATGCTTACTATCAAGGGAACGATGTGGTTTATGGTGTGAGATCTGCACGCAAAACTGATAGTTTTTTCAAACGTTTTTCTGCTGAAGGTTATTACCATTTAATGAAAAAAATGGGCGTGGATTTAATTTTTAACCATGCTGATTTCCGTTTGTTGTCACGTCGCGCACTGGAAAGTTTAAAACTGTATAGCGAATCCAATTTATTTTTACGCGGTATTGTTCGCGAGCTGGGTTATCCATCCACGATAGTTGAATATGAGCGCCATGCACGTGAAGCCGGTGAAAGCAAATACCCACTTAAAAAAATGCTGTCCTTCGCATGGAAAGGAATTACCGCATTTTCGACAGCCCCATTAAGGTTGATTACCATTCTGGGACTGGTTTCAGGATTTTTATCTTTTTCATTAATTTTATGGGTACTTTTCATTCGGTTCTTTACCGACAATTCAGTGCCTGGATGGGCATCATTGTTACTGCCATTATTATTTATTGGTAGCGTACAGCTCATCTGCCTTGGAATTATTGGTGAATATATGGGAAAAATTTACGAAGAAGTGAAACGTCGTCCCAAATTTCATATTAGTGAAATTATCAAACAGCAAGATCAGCACTAAAGTTAGCAACAACTTCAAGGTAAATCATGATTTTATTTGTCGATAAACTAACCAATATCGATTTCAGTT
>CAMLRJ010000547.1 GCA_946482345.1 uncultured Cellvibrio sp. | reverse complement strand
ATGATCATGCGCTTGTAACAGAGTTGAACCGCGAGGTGGAATAACTGAATTGCCTCGCGTAATCATCGCTGCTACTGCGCCTTCAGGTAGCGCCAATTGTGATAAGCGCCGGCCTGCCGCGCGTGAATCTTCACCCAATTGAAATTCAACAATATCGGCATCCACATCACCCAGCGATGTGATTTCCAGAGTGGCTGCGGGTGTTACCGGTGGTGGTTCAGTTAAACCTAATTTGCGTGCAACCAGTGGCAGTGTTGAGCCTTGAGCGGTTGCAGAAATTAACACCACGAAAAAAACCACACTGAAAATTAAAGCAGCATTGGGTAATCCATACACTAATGGATAAATCGCCAAAATAATCGGAACCGATCCTCTCAGTCCTACCCAGGATACCAGCGTAATTTCGCGAATATTAAATCCGGATAATTTTAAAACAGGAATAACGGATAAAGGTCTTGCGATTAACATCAGCACCAAAGCAATTAACAAGCCTTGCCACCAGACATCTTTCAATGATGATGGATTAATTAATAATCCCAACATCACAAACATTCCGATTTGCCCGAGCCAGGCAAGCCCATCGTGAAATAAAAATGTGCTGCGTTGAAAAGTAAAGCGGCTATTACCAATAACCACGCCCGCAATAAAAATAGCCAGGAAACCGCTGCCGCCCAAGTTGGCAGCAATACCAAAACACAATAATCCCAATGCGGCGACCATCACCGGATATAAACTGGAGATCATTAATTCGATGCGATTAATCACTTGTATCGAGAGCCAGCCACCAATCAAACCCACCAGCGTGCCAATGCCCATTTGTTCAATAAACAACATCAATAAGCCCGACCCGGGTTGCAGATCATTCACCATTATTTCCAACAAACCAACGGTGAGAAAAATCGCCATAGGGTCGTTGGTGGCACTTTCCACTTCAAGTGTTGATTTCAAACGCGGCGCAATGTGAATACCCGCATTACGCAACAACGAAAATACAGCTGCTGCGTCGGTAGAGCCAACAATAGAGCCAATCAATAAACCATAAAGCAGGGGCACGTCGAGTATGTAAGCTGCGGCCAATCCGGTAACTATGGATGTAATCAATACACCAAAGGTGGCGAGTACAGATGCAGGTTTCCAAACTTGTTTGATGGATGACATGGGCGTTTGCAATCCACCATCAAACAAAATAATCGCCAAAGCCAAAGAGCCTAACGCATGTGCAATTTGTGCGTTATCGAAATGAATGCCACCGGGCCCATCTTCACCGGCCAGCATGCCGACGATTAAAAATAATACCAGCACAGGTAAACCAAGCCTTGCGGATATAGTGCTGGATAAAATTCCAAACGCTATTAGCGCGGAACCCATCAAAATAATTTGGTCAATAATAAACATTCAGTTTCTCTTCTGTCTGTCATGTAGTCTTGATGTACAGAGGGGGATAATACCGTTTAACCAATTTGAATCAAGATTTCTTTTATTAGCGGTGGATTTTTGGCTTGCATCAATATGGGAAAATGTAAAGAAAGGAAATCAGGTCTACACTGTTTATCCGATTTGGATTTATCTCGAAAATTTATCAAAGATATCTTGAATAATTTTTTTGTGGTAAAAACCAATGGGTGACAGTAATGCCTTTTGCACTATATTCAAATCAGGATTTTTGGAGTGACATGTACTGAATACATCAAGCACCGTTGGAAAATCAGCTGATGTTTTTATTAAAGACACCGCATCACCTGCAGTTATTTCACCGGTTTCTATAACGCGTGCATAAGCACCCGTACGCGCAGCCGATACAAAATCTTTAATAAAACCGGCATCACCCATACGCGCAGCTAATTTAAAACAGGGCGTACGTGGCGCTGAAATTTCGATAATCACATTATTAATTTGTAATCGATCACCAATTTGCAAAGGCTTATCGCCAAAGGTTGATAGCGTCAGGTTTTCACCAAAAAGCCCAGGTGATAATGTTCTACCCAATCGATCCGCCCACCAGTCATAATCTTCCTGACTGTAAAGATAAAGCGCCTGATCAAACCCACCATGCACTTTGGTATCCACAATCGCATCACCCACAACCCCCAATTCATTCACCACCGCTTTTTCAGTAACAGGCTTTTTGATAATGCCGGTTTGCACCAAACCGTTTGGTGTATCGATTGTTTCTCGTTGAGCGATATTAACGGATAATAATTTCATGTTATGCCTTGATGGTAACGAAATATTCAAACCTTGATATCAGCTTGAAATTGTATCTTCAATAAGTTATTTGGCGTATTTTGGGGTAGGGCGGGTCAAGACCCGCCGTTTCAATTTTGAAAAGTTATTTGTTTGAAATTAAGTGCCACACCACGCGGGTCTCGACCCGCCCTACAAGTGCCTCGAAAAGAAACCGTTGACTCTTGTTTCATATTCTTCTTTGGTAAAACTATGAAAATCAATGTGTGCAACTTGATTGATAATCCAAAGTGATTTGGGTTCATTAGCAGCGGCAAACAAATTTTTAGTTTCTTGTATTTTAGTGTGCTGATCTACTGATCCACCTATGATTAACACTGGTGTATTCAAGTTGGAGATTGCGTTAATGGGTTTTAAATTATCGAGCGAAATATTCTGTCGTAAAGGAATTTGATAATACAGGGTAGGCGCAAGCAGGCTCGCAGCAAAGGTCCCCAGTCTTTGTTCGATTCGATTTACAACTGCTTGATCAATACTGGGATAAACGGCTTCAAGAACTATTGCATCAAGTTCTGCAGGGGATTCGCCTAATAATATTGATGCCCCACCTAACGAAACACCAATGGCACCAATTTTTTGACAGCTCTTTGATTTAAGAAACTCAATTGCTAATTTGACATCATTAGATTCTTTGTGTCCGAATGTAATTTCATCTCCTGGCGTTTCACCATGAGCTTGCAAATCGATTAGCAGGGTAGAGTAGCCCAATTCATTTAAGAATCTGGCCCTGCCGATCATGCTGGATTTATTTGAGCGAACGCCATGCAATAACAAAATACACTTTTGGGTTGATTCGGATTGATGAAACCACCCACTTATTTTATTTATTTGAACTCGAATAGCATTCAAATCTGAGGGCGGTGGGCCTATAACCATATTAGTTGATTTAGTTAAATAACTTCCTACAAAATACAACCCCAGAATGCATCCAAAAAAAGTTATCA
>CAMLRJ010000546.1 GCA_946482345.1 uncultured Cellvibrio sp. | reverse complement strand
GGTTGCGCAACAAATCCAGGCCAATCCCGGCGCCGAATTAAAAACCATTATTCAAGCTGCACATCAGGCCATTTTGCAATCTGCCGCTTCAGGAATTGGTGCTATTGGCATGGGTTCAACCGTTGTTGCCTTGCAATCCCGCGATAAAAATTTTTCTGTTGCCTGGGTGGGTGACAGCCGCGCTTACCTCTGGACTCCCGATCACAAAGGCGGACGCCTGCAACGTCTCAGCACCGATCATTCCTACGTGCAAATGCTGGTTGAAAAAGGAGTCATTTCATCCGAGCAAGCCGATATTCATCCTGAAAAAAATATTATCACCCAATGTTTGGGTATGCAGGAATTGGATCAAGTCAGTGTTGATGCAATACAAGGCCAATGGCAATTTGATCAATGGATTTTGTTATGCAGCGATGGTTTAACGGACGAAATGAATGACGACACTATCGCGCAAATACTCTCGCTGTCCGATAACAGTTTGACCGCTGTCGATCAACTTTTACATGCCGCATTAACCAACGGCGGACACGACAATATTACATTGCAAATTATTGAATCCCCTGTAAGGCCACATCCATTTTGGCTTTCTATGCGACAGTGGATTCCGCATTTGACTGGCAAACCTTATCTTGATGCCGGTTTGTTTGGCGCAACAATAGCATTATTAATTTTCAGTATTTTCCATTTATTTTTTTGATCAATTCAGTTAACGAGTTATGGCATTACAAATTCCTGGTTACAGGGTGATACGCAAAATCAATCAAGGTGGCATGGCCACTGTTTACCTGGCAATTCAAATCAGTGTCGGGCGAATTGTTGCGCTCAAAGTAATGAATCCCTTGTTAAATACTGATCCTGCTTTTAGCGAACGTTTTCAATCTGAAGCTACCATCGTCGGGCAATTATCCCACCCCAATATTGTTTCTGTTTATGACATTGGTCATCACCAGGGGCTCAATTATATTGCGATGGATTATCTGCCCAACGGATCTGCGCATGAAAAAATGATTAACGGCATTACCGGTGAAGAAGCACTGGGAATGTTGAAACAAATTGCCAGTGCACTGGATCATGCACATGAAAAAGGTTACATACATCGCGATATAAAACCCGAAAATATTTTATTCCGCGCGGACAATACGGCAGTGCTAACGGATTTCGGCGTTGCCAAAGGCATTTCCATGAGTTCGCGTATGACTCATGCAGGGACAGTGGTGGGCACTCCTCATTACATGAGCCCCGAACAAAGTAAAGGCGTCAATGTTGATGGACGTTCAGATCTCTACAGTTTGGGAATTGTATTTTTTGAATTATTAACCGGTACCCTCCCCTATCAAGGTGATGAGGCCGTTACTGTTGCGCTCAAACATATCAGCGCACCTTTACCCAAATTACCGACAACTTATTCTATTTACCAACCGCTGCTTGATAAATTGTTGGCAAAAGATCCGCAACAACGTTTTCAACGCGGAAAAGATTTGGTCGCTGCAATAGAAAATCTGGAACTGGCACGACGCAAACCTGCAATATCAAATAATGCAGACGATGCAACTGTCAGCAACTTATTCACTCAATTGATGCAAGTAATAGCACGGGCAATTTATTGGCGATGGAAAAAATTGCAACGCCTGCGCTGGTCCAAAACCAGTGGTTTTTATTTAAAAACGGCAACTGATCTTGAACAATATTATCTGGAATCCGAAGCGCAAGACGCCAGCGCGCGAAATGAATTACGAACCCAGGTTAATCATGATTTACTGGCTACTCATTCAACTAAAATTCGCTGGGTTGCGATTGGTATGTTGTTATTAATCGGCTGGGGAGCATTTGGTCTTTACTGGAAAAAGTTATCCTCACAGGGTGTAATCCCTTCTGCCAATTCAACCATGCTATCGTCTTCCAGTTCATTGACAGCCGATATCCAATCGTCCAGTCATACATCTGTAGCAATCATCAGTTCTTCAAGTTCAATCGCATCAGAGCAAAACTCAAGTAGTGCTTCGGTAAAAAAATCCTCATACAGTTCTGTTTCATCTTCCAGCAGCACACCACTTTTTGCACTAACCATTACCAGAGAACCTGCCAAAGCATCGGTGCGCATTTTAAATGTTCGGGATGTTTATAAAGATGGTGTTTTGTTGAAATCCGGAAAATATCATTTGGAAGTGAGTCATCCTGATTATGAAACCCAGAATCGTTGGATCACGATTAATGACAACGATATGAATGTGCAATTTATTTTGGTTAAAAAAGAAATCGACAAAACGTCTCCGGTAGCCGCAAAAAAAACCACTCCGGCAGTGGCCAGAACCAAACCCCTGATGATCCGCATTCCAGGCGGCAGTTTTAAAATGGGTTCCAATCAGGATTCAACCAGTTCACCTGTGCATCAGGTTACTGTAAAAAGTTTTTTCATCAGCCAACATGAAATTACATTTTCAGAATATGATTATTTCGCAAAAGATACCGGGCGCAGTTCACCCAGCGATAATCGATGGGGACGCGATACTCGCCCCGTCATTAATGTCAGTTGGGATGACGCCAAGGCCTACACACTTTGGCTTTCCAAATTAACCGGTAAAAAATATCGCTTGCCTACCGAATCCGAATGGGAATTTGCTGCACGCGCTAACACAACAACTGATTTCTGGTGGGGCAATGACGTCAATGGTTCACGAGACAGAGCCAATTGTCGTCGTGGTTGCAACAGTCAATTTTCAGGATTATTCGGCAGCAAAACTGCACCCGTTGGTTCTTATGAAGCCAATCCATTTAATCTTTTCGATACTTCAGGCAATGTTGCCGAATGGGTAGAAGACTGTTACGCAATTGATTTCAAACAACACCCGAACGATGGTTCTGCATACCAAATGAAACAATGCACACGCCGTGTAGTAAGAGGCGGCTCCACAAAAGATGATGCCGGACGCATCACCAATTATGCCCGCGATTACTATCCACCCGAAATGGCGCAAGAGAATGTGGGATTTAGAGTGGTAGAAGAATTGTGATTGAATTAGTTCAGAACTTCACACTGTTAAATCTTGGATTTTCAGTATTTGCTTGTATGGTGTTGTCCGTTATTGGTTTGCACAAAGCGGAAAATCTTTTACCCGGTCGATCAGCAAAACTGGCGATGTTGTTGATGTTATGGTCGTTGGCAGGCTTGCAATTATTTCATTTCAACAGTGTTGTG